>CAJXVF010000035.1 GCA_913060845.1 uncultured Alphaproteobacteria bacterium
TGGTTAGATAATTAGACCAACACGTGCGGTCGCTCTTTTTATGTGATCAGGCAGCACTGATGGGGGTACGTAGGGGCCCCCCACCCCTCACGGGTACATATTGTTGGCCGGTTACATGGGTGGGTGTTGGGGGTTGGTAACCACTATCCGTGCCCCTTTTCACCAAACAACCGGATTATTGGAATACCCGAGCTTGCGGCTGGTTGAATGGTCGTCGTCATAACGAAGGGGTTGGTTAGCTTTATTAATTCCTTCGTTTAGTGACAAAAGTGACAAGAGTGACAAGGAATCTGAAAAGTCCCCATAAGAGTGATTTGCAAAAGTTTTGGGAAAGCTTGTCACTCTTGTCACTCTTGTCACTCTTGTCACTCTTGTCACGGAAGGCAGGCAGGGCAGCCGGATATCACTGCCCTGACGCCTCGTTGGTTAGGGCTACGTAAATATGAAAGTCGATAACCCTTCCCAATAACGACCGTTGTTGTCACGGACTTGCTTGTAGCCGTGCTCCTTCAAAGCAACACCAAACTGCGTCTTTGTGCGGGGGTGTTTGCTCTGGGCCTTGCACCAAGTAGAATAGCGCTCATAGAGATTGGCTACGGAGGACCGCATTGATGGGTCTTTGTTGCACTCTTCCTCAACAAACTCGGTCACTGAATCCATATCACTGCGGTAGGCAGTGATGCTGGCAGCCACAGACGCCGGCGCATCAAGGCGTTCAGCTTGCCATAAGCGGCACCCCTCAATGGCCCAGTTTAGAATACCGGACAGTTCTTCCCGCAATGCAGACATCAAGCCCCTGTCTTGCTCGGCCTCCTTGAATTGCCGGTTGAACGGAACTTCCCTAATGCGTTGCCAGATACCATCATCGGAGCCACGAATTTCGGGTCTATTGTTAGTCGTCAGCACTAACTTTCCGACGGGCGTAAACTCCACCCTGTTCCCCATCAGCACCTATGGCCCAGATTTGAGGTTGTGATTTAAGGAGAGATTGGGTCTCGTCGTAGTGACGAAGGAACAAAGATGGGGTTGACCTGGGCCCAGGATCTACCACGGGGTTCAATGTAGCATCGAAATTTGATGGAAACTCCCAATCGCTGAGATGCCCCAGGATTGGGCAACCGCAGTCACCGGTCCTGTATCAGGTCGCGGCTATAGCTTTTTCGCCCGGAACGTTTCCATTTCCTCCTGCACCAGCGCGCAGAACGCCCGTCCTCTGTCTGACAACGGGCGGTTAGCCGCGTGAACAAATTTCATTTTAAGCGGGATCGCTGGCTCATATGGACGGATTACGATGCCACGACCGGCGAAAGCGCGGGCGGTCACCGGCTCTAGAATTGAGAGACCCGCCTTTTGGCTAATCAGATCGCAGATCGGCGCTGAGTTTGTCGCCTCCATGATGATGTTCTGCCGGATGCCCACATCCTCAAGGCTTTGCAAGATCTGACGTTGCGTGATGCTGTATTCGGATATGATAAGCAATGGCTCACCGTCGAGATCACGCGGGCGGATTACGCTCTTGGCGGCAAGGGGGTGGTCTTCGGCCAACACGCAAACTGTGTCCAGCGCCGGAAGGTCAATCGCAGTAACGCCGGGGGCGTCAGAGGGCGTTACGGCGACGCCGACGTCATATTGCTGCGTCCCCACGCATTCAAGCACCTCCGGCGAAGGGCAGGAATGCAGCGCCAACTTCACGTCTGGCCAGTCCTGCCGAAATCGACCAATGACACGCGGCAACAAGTAGAAGGACATGGCGACCGTCGATGCAATCCGAAGGTCACCCACCCGGCGCTGCTGCAGTTCCCGCGCCACATGCCCCAGTCTGTCCAGGCCGTGGAAGCTCCGCTGAACCTCGCGGTAGAACTCGGCCGCGTCAGCGGTTGGCGTCAGGCCGCCGCGGGTGCGTTCGAACAACGGGAAGCCAATTTCTGCCTCCAGGTCGCGGATCAGTCGACTGATCGCGGGCTGGCTGACGCCCATCAACTCTCCCCCAACGGTCATGCTACCGGTCTGGTAGACGGAACGGAACGCTTCGATCTGACGAAGGTTGAGCCGGAGGGCCATCGAAGTGACTCCATAATATTCTGTTATGCTACCATTCTATTTCGCATTCGACATTATCCCAAGGTCAGCGGTACGATGAACATCAGATAAAGACAAACTGCCTGACAGAGGACCGCTCGCCATGCACGCCCAGCCAGATACGACGCCAGCAATTGATATGACCCCAGCCGAGCATGCCGCCAAGATGGCTGGCTACATTGACGATGGTGCCCAGCGGGCGATGGCGCTCGGCAATCGCGGGCCAATCCAGCTGGACGCTGAATGTAAGCTGCATCCGACCATTGTGGAGGCCTACTGGCGCTGCGGCTTCTATGTGTTCGAAGGCGTGGTTGGTGCAGCAGAACTGGCTGACCTGCGGCAAGATGTGGAGGAGACGCTTGCAGCCGCACCAGCGCGCCCGGATCCGAACAGCAGTCCCGGCAACCCCAGCGCGTTTGGCGGTGAATACGCCAAGCCGCCTTACCGCTATGCGAAGCCGCTCAGCGATCCATATGGCGGAACCGACCTGAACAATGGCCGCCACCCGATTGCGATGCAGGGTCCGACGGCGTCCTCCGACGCCCCGGAATGGACGGTCAATTTGCTGGACGGTAATCTCCAGCTGATGGACGCGAGCCTGCGCCTTTACGGCCATCCTGGATTGCTGGCGGTTGCAGAGGCAATCCTCGGGCTAGATTTCGTGCCGTACAACGAAGTTACCTTCATCAAAGAGCCTGGCCTCGGCCCAGCCGTTGCTTGGCACCAAGACGGCACCACCCACTGGGACGCCAAGGACTGGAACGAAGGTGCGCACGGGTTTAATTTTATGACCCAGCTGTATGACAGCACGCCGGCGAACTGTGTCTGGGCGCTGCCCGGCACGCACAAGCTAGGCAAGGTGGATTTCAAGGCGCTGGCCGCGGCAAGCGGGTCTGACCAACTGGATGGTGCCGTGCCGATGATGTGTTCTGCTGGCGACGCAGTTATTATGAACCGCCAGCTTGCCCACGGCTCCTTCGCCAATACATCAACTGAGCGCCGGGTAACGCTGAACGCAGGGTTCTTCCCGCGTAGCCGTGTCCTGAACGTGGCTACCCGAAAATTGACGGGTGAGGAGGTAATTTACACCGCCGACCGCATTCATGAGCGAAGCCGCATCATCCAACTTGGTATCGACGCTCGGCAACAACGCTTCCCTGAAGAAGCACCTTTCGCCTACAAGCCGCTGGTTGGCGAAGAAGAGCAGAACCGCTGGAATAAGGCGGCGCGGGAGACGCTGTTGAAGGACTATAATCTGCGGGACATGTTCATCTGACGAGCAGCCTCAGTTGCCAAGAACTGATGTTAAGGCCCAGCTGGACATCCGCATCAACCATGGGCCTTGCTTGCCGTAGTACGAGGAATTCATTGATGCGCGACCATCAGGGCGTTGTTTTGGCGGCTTAATGGGGAGTTTTAGCGATCCGCCCGCCAAGTTCCCGACATCCGGGCGGATTTATCCTGTGACAGGGCATTGTCAGGGCAATCTGGGTTGAGCCGCTGAGCATCAATTAAACTAAGCCCAAGATATCCAAGATCGCTAACGGGTCCTCATGCGGAATCGCCCCAAACGGGTGAGCGGAAGTGCAGCTGATGCCTAGTTACGGGATCTTCTTAAGGGCAGTCGTAAATTAGATAGTCCCCTATCTAAATGCAACGAAATGGGCTTTGAAACTCTGTCGCTACAAAACTCACGACGTTGCGCGTTACCCGTATGCAAATGGACCAGGAAGGACCCGTGAGGCCGGCGTGAGGGGCGAGAGCAGCTGATTTGATGGAGCTATGGAAGACACTCAGCTCCAAGCCATCCTAGAGTCTCTAAGACATGCGCCATTGGTAACGCCGTCACTTTCCGGATGCCACTTCAATAGCCGACATATTTTCCCTGAATCGTGTGCGCCGGTAACATCAGTTACATATCCGGTAACATGAAAACTGGCGGAATTCCGCCAAGTAACATGGTTACATCGTTTTGCCGTACTCTTCACATGCTCTCTTTCCTCTCTTTTCCTCCTCCTCTTTTCTCTTCTCTCTCGTTAATAATAAGAAAAATGACGTTACCCACGTTACCGCAAGGGTTTCTGCGGGTTTCAGCCGGGTTTAAATGTTACCGGGGATGTAACCCAGACGTTACCCATGTAACCCGCAGGTCCGAACAGTAGCCTGGTTGGTGAAGTCCTAAACGTTCCATGTTGTTGGCTCCCATTTAGGCGGGAGCACCAGCCCGCGCACCGGTTTACCGTCGACGGACTTCCGAAGCCGCGTGGGCTTTCCTTCATGGCAGGCGAGTACCAAAATCTCTGATGCCTTGCGCTTCAGCGTATAGAATTCTGAATCTGCGTAATTGACGCTCAACCAATCTACTAATTTTTTCATCGGCCTTGATACGGTAAAACCACCTACGGCTAGCTCTACAACCTCCTGGCCACGATCTCTGCACAAGTATTCGACAAACTCATCCGCAACGGCCTTGATATTGTCGTCCAGATTTCCGAAGCGTTTGCCGATACCCCACTCCGCGTGAAAGCTCTCTAGGGCCTTATCAGCAACATTTGTCGCCCGATCGCGTCCCATGTCCTGATAGTTAGCGATAGCGGCATTCAAGGTTGTCGCGATCCAGTTCCGGAGGCTCGTGGCGTAGGTGGCGCGGTTGGCTTGAAACAGTGGTCGACTGTCAATTGAACCTGCATTTTCGATCACGCTCATTCGGTTCACGAATTGGCCCTCAACCCCGTTTGAACCAACGAGCGAATTCACGGTCTCAGCGCTCGTGAATATCTTGGAAAATATTTCCACCGTTTGACGCAGTTCATACTTGGGCGATAGCGTGATTTCGTTCTGAAGCTGCTTCAATTCACTTTTTACGACTTTGAACTCGTCGATCCAGAGCACCAAGGCCCGTTTGAAATTGTCTGCGGCAAGGGCGACGGGTTTGCCCTCCATTGCGGCTTCGATTTCCTTGATAGACGTCGTTGCAACAACGCCGGCGGCTGCCAGCTGGCTCATGAAAAGCCCTTTCCCGAAGTCACTCTGCGCCAGCCACCATAAGAAGGCTTTTTTTCGGTCCCCAGCGAACCGGGCAGCGGCGATGAACGCCAGCACCAGGTCCACCTCTGGCCAATGTGCTCGGAAGTCATCGATGAAGCGTTGCTCAAACGGCCCTTGAGGCAGTGGGCGATGCGGTAGCGTTATCTGTACGTCGAACTCGCGCAACTCGAACAAGGGTGTCTGTGCGAATATATCAACCCGCCATGCCAGGGCGCTGCGTTGGCGATACAGCTTGATTTCATCCAGAATTGGCTCTCGAACGGCTGCCGCAATGGCCTTGCGAACGTCCTTTCGCACATTTGGCTCTGCCAGCTCGGCCCACTGGTCGATATGCTCTGCCTTTAAGGGACTGCCGAAGGTCGAGGTCAGGTACCGCCAAGCGTCCCTCTCAGAAAACTGGACCAAATCGCCCTCGCGGTTCAGGAATTGGAACGGCCGACCTGCTCCCGTGCAATAGAAACTAGTTTCTATGGTGGCGCTAACCACGTGGCGCCTTACCGCCTCCTCAGGAGCCAGGGGTTCAGCTTTCTCGGCTTCAGCGTCGGCCTCAGGGGGTGCCTCAGCGTCCTCCTTGGTGGAAGACTTGTCAGCCAAGCCGCCCATGATGTCATCACCCTTTGGGTCATAAGGCTTATCTATCAGTTGCTGGAAGATGGTCTCTAGGCGCTTCTGGATATCGTCAGCGACCTCGCGTGCAGCGGCACCGGTCCAGCCGCTTAGCTTGATAACAGAGCGCATTGTTGCACTTTGCCCCCGGTAGTTGCCGAAGTCCTTCCATTTCGCTGCACAAACTGACCGACTGTAACGCGGATCAGGCTCCGACCATGCGAGCCAAGTCTCAAGCGGTGCACCCTCATGATGGAGGGCAGCGCCGACCTTGAACCACTCGGCATAATCCAACCCGGCTGCGGGTATGAGGGCCAGGATGTCGCTGACCTCGGTAGAGCTAAGCCCCAGCGGCGGCGGCGTCTCTCCATCCCGTGGGGTACAGTCCCGAATAGCCACTTTAAGATCGCGAGGGGCAGATGCGCCGCCGTTGATCGCTTCTAATAACGCCTGCGTCTGGTCCGCATCCCTGGGGCCTATGGGTGGTGGGCGTGGCGAGCCTCTCACCTCATACAACACAGGGAATGGTGTTCCTTTCAGGCCCTTTTTCTTATCCACTTTCTGGTGCGGAAACCCTGGAAGCCGCAGCACACGCGGTAAGTCATGGACGCCCTTGTCCGTGCCAAAGGCGGCAATCAGGCGCTTCTGAGCATCCCGAAAATCCTCAAGTGGTATTCCGTTGGTCAGCCAGTAGGCGTGAAAATTGCCAGGGCTGGATTCGACTAATATGTCGGGTTCGTGCTTCTTGATAGGAGTTACTTCAGCGCCATCTGTGTCGACGAACAGTGCTCTAACTCTGGTGATATCCTCGGCCTTGCGACCGTTGCCATTTGTCTCGTTCACGGTGACGAAAACCCCAGCGCCGGCGTCAGACGCACTGCACAGGGCGTCCCAGTGCTCATCTAGCGATCCGTTCAGCGTACGTGCCAGATGGCCGGCCTTGCGGTCAGCGTTGTCATCGAAAGTCTGAAATGTCCAAGTGGTGGCGTCGGGGGCTAGGTCGGATAGAAAGGCCACTGCAGCGACCTTGTCGGCACGTAGTTGCTCTTGCGCTAAAGCTGCGGTTACTTCGTCCGCTGCATCAGGCGAAACTGTCAGGGCGTTTACGGAGATGTTGGGTTCCAGATCAGAGGAGCTCATTTCACACCTCCAGCCGTTAATGGCTTCCCTTTACGGCAGAGCATCGATGCCCTGCCTTTCTTTATCTCCTCGTAAGCCTGGATATCTTCTAAAGCGAAGCGGGTGCAGCCGTTAGTGAACTTGATCGGGCGCGGAAATGTGCAATCACGTTTGACTTGCAACCAGACCCATTGCCTCGTTACGGCGTAGCGGTCGGCGACTTGTTTATCCGTAAGGTATGCTGACATTGGAACCGTCTCCTATTAATCACGGTTCCTTTCCAATAAAGACGCACGAATACGCGGTCGTTGGCCGAATAGATTTTTAATTTGGCCAATATTTAACGATAAGAATCAGAGCGCTTGCGCCAGGCCTTCAAAATCGCCTCATACGACATGTTTGGTGTTCTGCTTTTGAATGCAGCGTCTTCAATTATATCAATTGCGCTCTCGCGTGGTGAGGTGGGAGAGCGGCTCGGGCGGCGGTCGATGTATCGACGAAGTACAAAAATCAGGCGGCAAACCAGTCCATCGCGAGTTGGATTAATCTTAGGCCCTCGTGCCGGTTTAGGGCGCACCAGCTTACCCATTAGGCGCTTACCTAGGTCTTTTCGCCCATTTGGACCAAGATCTTCACCACGTTCCAGGATAATACCGTAAGCATGCATCACCGCATCAAAGCCCTCGGCATCATCACCTTCAACATGCTGTAAAATGTAATCACCATTCATAGCCATAAGATCAATGCGAATGACATTAACGGCACGGTCAACCCGGTCCAGGAAAGGTTTGAATTCATCCGCTTTCTCAAGCTCTTGAACTATAAAATCTACCAATTCTTCCCTGGTAGCATTGCGCAGGTGCCCGTAACGCGCTTCACGCCGTGCATACATCCGACCCAACGCTAGGGCATCATGATCATTCAAAGTTTTGCCCCCCTTTCACAAACGTCAGATATCGCTCGGCCAGAACAGCCCGTTCAGCAAACATGTCATCCCGGCGGTAATGGCGGTCCAAACCTTCAAGCGCATGGTCGGTGTATCGATCGACCAGGAAGCGATCGATTGGCGGATCTTGGTGTAACGCCCACGTCTTAAACGTGTTGCGGAAGCCATGGGTCGTGATGTCCCCATACTTCATGAAGTTCCGCCTGAGCGTCTCGGGATGAATAGGGCTCCGGCCATTGACCGAGAAGACGTATTCACAAGCTTGAGGTAAGCCTGCGATTGTCTGCTGGAGTTCCTCTGGCAACTTCATCGCGAAAGTACGCCCCGACTTCATGAGGCCTTCTGTGCTCTCCTGAGGGTTTTTAGCAGGCACCGTCCATATGCCAGTTTCAGGCTGATAATGCTCCCAGCGCATCAACGCCACTGTCGATGCTCTCTGCGCGCTGATCACCGCCAATTTCATGGCTGTTATGACGGCCTGATGGAATGGTCGCTCTCCCAGCCAATTCCAGAGGTCCGGTAAACCCGTATATTCAAGCGAAGGGGCCGATTTGATCGACTGCTTGGGAATGATGAAATTTCGACGCTTTGGGCAGGGGTTATGATCGATCAATTCATTATCATATGCCCGCTCAAGGACTTCATTTATGGAACCAAGCAGCTTACCGGCCGTGTCACTACGAGTAGTGAAAAGAGGTTCCATGAATTTTCGGATTTCAGAGCGCTTGATCAGATCAAGCCGCAGATCGCCGATATGTTGCTGCGCATGCATTTCATAAGACCGAATTACGTGTCGCATCGAGGCCTTATGGGTCCAACGATTGGCCTTTACACCTAGAGCAAACCAATCTCGATAAGCCATATCAAATGTTGGAATGCCCAGGCGTACATCCGCGTTTCCTCGAGTGAGTTCGGTCTCGATAGCATCGACTGAATGTGAGCGGAGAGCAGCAGCAGCAACTTCTTTGCGGGTTACCTCGCCGTTCTTTAGCAACCGTTTTGCCTTCAATGCAGTCTCACGCGCATGCGCAAGAGGCAGATCGGGCCCATAATCCCCAAGATCAATCCAACTTTTTTGGTAACGTAATTGGAACAGTTTCCGTCCCGACTTGAACCCACGAACATAGAGGCCCGGGCCGCAGCTCTGGCGTGTGTTGTTATCGCCAGGCCTCCATTTACGCAGGGCCATTTCCGATGTGAGCTGATACGTAGATTTGGTACTCATTTTGGTACACTTTTGTCGTTGAATGCATAAATCTCATTCAGACTTATATTAACAAATATATCAATAACTAATTGTTATATATGATTAACATTACCCACAAACCATTGATATCATATACAGTTTGGATCTCTCTACCCGCTCCAACTCTCTTTAGCCGTCCTCCCCCGTCACCTGATGCACTTCGATGACTGTGCCGACGGGGTCGTAGAAGAAGATTTGGCGCCAGCCGGCTACGGCGCGGTCGCCGAAATCGCTGTAGGATATGCCGGCGTCGTCCAGGCGATTCATGAAGCCGTCCAGGTCATCTGTGCGGAAGGCGATATGGCCCTTCTCGACCGGATTTACGGGCAAGCCTGTGCGGAAATTGACCTCTAGATCTTTCTCAGCCAGGTGCATCTGGATATCGCCATCGGTCATGAACGAGACATCGCCCGGATAGCCTTCGTCCAGCTTGCGCTTGCTGCTCATGGTCGGCTCATCCTGCATGTCCAGGATATCGCGATAGAAGGCGTCGAGGCCCGGCACGTCATGGGACACGATGTTGATGTGATGCAGCTTGAGCTTCATGGATGCGACCTTTGTTGGGTTTCGCCCATAAGAAACCACACACCGGGGCCGCCGCCAATATCTTCGCCGCTAGAAAACACTGGGAAAATAAGACATTCGTTAAGCCAGCCCATCTAAAATCACCAGAATTCGCAAGCGTCTGCCTGCTGCTGGAGCCGCTGACCATGGCATTATCTCTCTCCCGGATGCGCGCCCGGACACGATTGCTGCTGCTGATTGCGCTGCCTTTGGCGGCGTGCTTTGCCTATGCAGGCATTCTGATGGACGAACGGCGCCAAACCGCCGCCGCATACGATTCTGTCGTTTCCATTGCCCGCTTAGCCCCCGCAATCAGCAATCTCGTCCATGCAATGCAGAAAGAGCGTGGGCAAACGGCAGGCTATATTGGCTCCAATGGCACCAGCTTCCAGGACACCCTGCCCCAGTTGCGCATTGATACAGATGCGGCCGTCCAACTGCTCCAGAGTGACTTGGCCCGATATCGTGCAGGCAATGGCAATCCGAAGCTGACCGCCGCCGTCGAGGCCGCAATCAGCAGTGCAGCGGATGCGACCGGCGGACGGGAAACCTATGACACTCTAACCCTATCCGTCGCAGACATGGCGACGCGCTATACATCCACCATCGCATCACTAATGGCAGCGGCCAATGCAATGGCTCACGCCAGCACAGATGACGCTGTCAACAAGCACATCAGCGCCTTGCTGAACCTGATGGAAGGCAAGGAGCGAGCAGGCCTACAGCGTGCCTATGGATCTGTTGGTTTCGGCGCTGGTGGATTCACACCCTTTATCCTGTCTCTTATACACATCTGACGCTGCCGACGAATAGAGA
>CAJXVF010000036.1 GCA_913060845.1 uncultured Alphaproteobacteria bacterium
CGAGATGTAGAGAGGTCTCGTGGGCTCGGAGATGTGTATAAGAGACAGGGTAAACGCATCGCATGGATCGTTGGCGGTCCGGCGTTGAACCAGAATATGCAGGCATGGTTGGCCCATGGCGGCATGACCTGGGATGACGTGACCAAGGTAACTGTGCCGGGTTGGAAAGCTTCCATCCAAGGCATTATTGACGGCAACATCGATGCTGCGATCGCATCGACCAACTCATCCATGCTGTTCCAAGTAGCGAGCTCACCACGTGGTTTGCACTTCTTTGATGCTCCGGCTGATGAGAAAGAGAATTGGGTCAACCTGCGTAAGCACGCGCCTTGGCTTGTGCCCCATGTCGCCACATCAGGCGTTGGCCTTTCAGACGAGGTCAAGCACACAGGCGGTACGTTCGGCTATCCGGTCTTCATGACTTATGACCGGATGAGCGAGCAGTCAGCTTACGAGATGGTCAAGCTGATGAACGACAAGTACGGCAAGTACAAAGACGCACATGCATCAGCTAAGGGCTTCGCGCTTGATCGTCAGGTCATGCAGTGGATTATCCCTTACCACGCTGGCGCTGTTAAGCTCTTCAAAGAGCAAGGTGTTTGGAGTGCAGAAGATCAGGCTCACAATGACAGCCTGCTCGCCCGTCAAGACCTCCTTATCAAAACCTGGAACGCCACAGGCAAAGGCGCTGACTACGCTGCCTGGATGAAAGCGCGATACGAAGCGCTGACCGCTGGCGGTTATGATCCAGTATGGCAGGATTAGACGACCAACTGGAGGAAATGGAGGCGGCCGAAGCGAAAGCGACGTTCGGCCGTCTCCGGCCTCTTTCCGGGTTTTGGCGAGCGGTTTTCCTCGCCTTCACCTGCATCGGCATCTTTTTGTCAGTTAATCAGATATTTAATCTGAAACTGTTCATCAATATTGTCATCCTCGATAACAGCTATTTGTACCTGCTGCTGGGCGTATTTTTTAGCCTCGTGTTTCTAGTCTTCCCGATGCGGAAGGCGGACGGGCAAAAGCCAGTGCCTTGGTACGATATCGTTCTGTTTGTGATAGCGATCAGCATCGCGATTTATTATGCCTGGAACGGGCTGCGTAGCCTTGAAGATGGGTGGGAATTTTTTGCTCCACCACTGCCCACATACTTGGCGTTTGTCATGTGGGGCATGGTTATAGAGGGTGCCCGGCGAACCGGTGGCCTCGTCATCATGTTCATCTTTGGCACCTTGTCCTTCTACCCAATCGTGGCTGAAGCGCCATGGATGCCGGGTGCCATTACCGGTAAGCAATCAACTTTAGCCGAAACAGCCGCGTACCATTTGATGAGCGAAGAATCCGTGCTCGGCATTCCAATGAATGTCTTCGGCACGCTCATTATCGGCTTCATTATCTTCGGCGTTGCGTTGCAGACGACGGGTGGTGGACGGTTCTTCATCAATCTTGCGTTCGCGCTGCTCGGTGGCGTGCGCGGGGGGCCAGCGAAGGTAGCAATCGTTGCGAGTGGCCTGTTCGGCTCACTTTCGGGCAGCGTTATTACCAACGTATTGACCACGGGTTCCATGACGATCCCGGCCATGAAACGCACGGGCTATCCTGCGACATATGCTGGCGGTATTGAAGCCTGCGCCTCAACTGGCGGCGTGTTGATGCCGCCGGTTATGGGGACCACTGCTTTCGTGATGGCATCATTCCTGGAGATTCCATACATCTGGGTCGCGATTGCTGCGATTGTGCCGTCATTCCTCTATTTCTTCGGTTTATTCGTGCAGATCGACTCCTATGCTGCGCGCTATGGCATTCAGGGCCTGCCGAAATCTGAACTTCCCTCCGCAATGCAGACATTGAAGGAAGGCTGGTACTACATCTTCGCCTTCTTCCTGCTGATCACGCTCCTGGTCTATTTGAAGCGTGAGGCGCAGGCGCCATTCTTTGCGACTGCTGCGCTCTTAATCCTCAGCCAGTTTGGCAAATTGAAGGCTAACGACATCTGGTTCTATGTGCTGGCGGGCACGTTCATCGCGTTCTTGGGATTGGTGCTGTTGAGCGTTAATTTCCCACCGGAATTGGTGACGTTGATCCCGGTCGGCGCAACCATTCTGGCGTTGATCATCTCACATATCCCGAAGCACATCCGCATAACGCCTGAACGAATATGGGATTTCTTTGAACAGACGGGCAAGCTCCTGGCTGAGCTTGTGGGCATTCTGGCTGCAGTTGGCCTGATCATCGGCGGGGTCATGGGTACAGGCGTCGCTGGCGCGTTCTCTGGCGAGCTGGTGCGATTGGCTGGCGGCGAAGTGATGCTGTTGTTGTTTATGGGCGCGTTGACGAGCTTCTTGCTCGGCATCGGCATGACAGTCACGGCAGCCTATATCTTCTTGGCCATCGTGTTGGCACCTGCATTGATTGAACTTGGACTCGACCCCATCGCGGTGCATCTGTTCATCCTCTATTGGGGCATGGTGTCATTCATCACGCCGCCGGTGGCGTTGGGTGCGTTTGCGGCGGCGACGGTTGCGGGCGCCAGTCCTATGAAGACAGGGCTGGAAGCGATGCGACTTGGCAGCGTCATCTATTTCTTACCATTCTTCTTCGTGCTGAACCCGGCATTGGTGCTGAACGGTGCGCTTTCCGAAATCCTGATTGAGACCTCGACCGCGACGCTGGGGGTCGTCCTTATCGCGTCCGGTATGCAGGGTTATCTGGTGCTTGTGGGTAAGCTTGAGGGTGCGCTTGGCCTGCTTGCTCGGTTGCTATTGGTGGGGGCTGGCCTGCTGCTGGCTTATCCGGAAATGCAGTCGAACATCATTGGTCTTGGAGTGATGGTCGTTGCAGCGCTGATTGGTCGGGTCGGCGGCGGTGGTCGCGCTGTGGCGACCGCAAGGAGTTAGAAAAATGGTGGGTGAAGTCTGGCGGATCGGGGATGTAAAAATTTCCCGGATCGTGGAGATTGAAGCAACAGGTGGCATGACCCGTATCATCCCGGACGCGACGCGCGAACGGGTGATGGGCATGCGCTGGCTCCAGCCGCACTTTGCGGATGAGGAAGGTCGCATGCGTGGTGCGATCTATGCCCTGCTTGTTGAGACCCCAAGCATGGCCATTGTCGTTGATACTTGTGTTGGCAACGACAAGGATCGAGCACTTGGCGCATGGAACCACCTGCAAACGGCATTCCTGGATGATCTAAAAGCTGCCGGGAAGGGGCGGGAAGAAGTTGATCGCGTTCTATGTACGCACCTGCATGTGGACCATGTCGGTTGGAATACGATGTGGGTCGATGGCAAGTGGGTTCCGACTTTTCCTAATGCGCGTTATTTGATGGGGCGTAAGGAGTTTGACCATTGGCGGGCCAACGCTGAGGACGGGCAAGCAGACGTAATGGCTGATAGCGTTATGCCAGTGTACGACGCTGGATTGGTTGATTTGGTAGAGCAGGACGCCGAAATCTGCCCAGAAATCACGCTGATCCCATCACCAGGCCACACACCGGGCCACGCCAGCGTCCATATCCAAAGTGAGGATGAGGCAGCGCTGATTACGGGCGATTTCCTGCATCATCCCGTGCAGTTCGCCCACCCCGAATGGAGCTCTGCGCCGGACGTTGACCGGCCCCAAGCAATCCAGACGCGGAAGACGATGTATGAGCGGTTTGCTGATGGGCCGACGCTGATTATCGGTACCCATTTTGCAACACCAACCGCCGGCTTCATCAAGCGCGACGGTGATGCATGGCGGCTGGACGTCTGATCTTAACTGCTACTGCTGAATGCCGGCGCGTTGCAGGAATGCCGCATCCCGCACATTGACGTCCTGGCCTCGCAAGTCTTCAGGCCGTGCCGCGAGTAGCCATGCAACGCCAGCTGCCGGAAGTGCTGGCGGTGCCAAGTTCTCGCGCGGGATCTGGCTGATTGGGTTCACGCCGGACGCACGGATCTGCACCTGCATCTCTGTATCTACTGTGCCAGGTGATGCGCCGTAGACATCGATTGCTTCGCCTTCTTCCAAATGCAGCGCCTGGGTCGCCATCCAGAGTGCAGCCTTCGTCGCGCAATAGGCGGACCACCCTTCGAGCGGGCGATGGGCAGCGCCAGAGCTGATATTGACCAACGCACCTTTTGAGGCCCGCAGGTGCGGTAAGGCCATCCGTGTCAGGACGACAGGGCTAACCAAGTTGATATTGAAAATATGCGCCCAATCAGCGGCGTCTGCCGCTTCCATACGCGCGATAGGGTCAATCATGCCGGCATTGTTGACCAAGCCATCCAACCCACCGAACGTAGATACAGTCTGGCTTAGAACGTCTGCCATGGCGTCGGCATCGACAGCGTCCGCCGCTAGAGCGAGTGCGGTGCCGCCGTTTGCCTGAATGCTGGCCGCTACTGCATTCAATGCATCGGTGGAGCGGGCAGTTAAAGCGACTTTGCCGCCAGCTGCTGCAAGTGCTTCAGCGATGGCCTTGCCAATGCCGCGGCTGGCACCAGTGATGAGATAGGACTTGCCGGAAAGGTCCATTGATGAACTCCAAATACCAAATAGAAACGGCCGACAGGGTCGCCCCTGCCGGCCGTATCCGTCAAGCAGCGTGATGCTTAGTTGACGTAGTCGTAGTCGCCATTCTTCCACTCATAGAAAACGTAACCCGGCAGGGTAACGTCGCCTTTGTCGTCGAAGGAAAGAGAGCCTAGAACAGTGTCAAAATCTGCACCCTTCATTGCTTTCAGCAGAGCGTCGAGGTCGACAGAGCCAGCCTTCGTTGCTGCCTGTGCAAACACCTGGATCGCGGCGTAGGTGTAAAGGACATAGCCTTCTGGCTCGATGCCTTTGTCGCGGAAGGTCTTAACTAGCGGCGCAGCACCTGCATTCTTGCGCGGGTCAGGGCTGAACGTCATCAGTGTGCCTTCGCCAGCTTTGCCCGTGATGTCCCAATATTCTTTGGTCACGAGCGCATCGCCGGAAACCAGCAGCGTCTTCATGCCTTGGTCGCGCATCTGGCGTACGATCAAGCCTGCTTCCGTGTGGTAACCGCCGACATAAACAACGTCGATGCTGGCCTGCTTCATTTTGGAGACGAGGGCGGAATAGTCTTTCTCGCCAGCCGTGTAGGCTTCGTACATCGTCTCTTCTTTGCCTGCTGCAGTCATGGCGGCGCGGGTCGCGTCTGCCAAGCCTTTGCCGTATGCGGTTTTGTCGTGCAGGACAGCGATATTGTGCGCGCCATGCATTTTGGCGAGGTAGCCGCCAGCGACAAGGCCTTGCTGATCGTCACGACCACAGACGCGGAATACGTTCGGGCCGCCTTCGTCCGTTAGCTTTGGGTTAGTTGAAGCGGGTGAAATCTGAAGGACGCCCTCTTCTTCATACACGGCAGAGGCCGGAATGGAGGAGCCGGAGCAGAAATGCCCAGCGACGAAGACAACACCTTCGCCAACGAAGTTATTGGCGACAGCAACCGCTTGCTTTGGATCGCAAACGTCATCGCCTACTTTAAGCACCAGCATTTCACCGTTGATGCCGCCTGCAGCATTGATGTCAGCGACAGCTTGTTCAGCACCCGCTTTCATCTGCTGGCCAAAGCTTGCGTATTGGCCTGTCATCGGGCCAGCGGTCGCGATGATGATATCCGCACTTGCAGCGGATGCCATCAAGCCAGACGCGGCAAATGCCGTGGCGGCCAGAATTGACTTCTTAAACATCCAAGTCTCCCTTGAGTTATCACGCGTGCTATTGCCATGACGACTGCCATGGGCAAGCGCTTGATTTCCCTTTTACTCTGGTCTTTCGATGGTCTCAATAACTGAATTTCATAGATGTCTAGAAAGTTATTGGCCGTTAGGTTAGTCGCGAGCTTTCCAACTGAATGGTCCTGATGACTGGTAGAGCCAAGGGTATTGGTCTGCCATTTTTGCGGCCAATCGCATCCGCCAGGCAATGATCGCGAGAACTGCCAACAGGATACCATCCCGCAGATACCCTACGAAAGACAGCAGTTCGCCATCGAAAAGGCCATAGGTCAGGAAGCGCGTCGCGAGTGCCAGCAGAAAACCAGACGCGATTGCTTGCCAAACAGGCCGCCAATTCTCCGCAACAGCGCGACCGGACATCCAGGCAGCGGCACCGCCAAAAATACCGACCATAATGAGCAGAACCAACGGGTCCTCTCCAAGGAAAATCCCCATCACGTGGCTCCCCCTTCCAAATAGGCGGCGCGGATTTCTGGCCTCGCCAATAGGTCTTTACCGGCGCCGGTCATCTGGATGGTGCCGTTGACCAGCACATAGCCCCGGTGCGCCAGCCGCAGTGCATGGTAGGCGTTCTGCTCGACCAGCAGGATTGTGACGCCCTGCTGCACATTGATCTGCTTGATCGCCGTGAATATTTGGCGGACCAGCATGGGCGCAATACCAAGTGACGGCTCATCTAGCAGAAGCAGGCGAGGGCGGCTCATTAGCGCTCTGCCAATCGCAAGCATTTGTTGTTCGCCGCCAGAAAGCGTGCCGCCGCGTTGCTCAGCCCGTTCTTTCAGGCGCGGGAACAGGGTGTAGACCTGCTCTAAATCGGTGTCGAAATTCGCAGGCTCACTGAACGCCGCGCCCATCTTCAGGTTTTCTAGAACGGTCATGCGCGGGAAAATACGCCGACCCTCTGGGGATTGGCTGATGCCTTTCCGCATAATCTGATGGGTCGGCAGGGCGGTGATGTCCTCGCTCTCAAACACAATGCTGCCTGTGCGGGCCTGAGGCGATCCACAGATCGTCATCAGTAGAGTGGATTTTCCTGCGCCATTCGCACCAATCAGCGTAACAATCTCGCCCTCTTCAACGTGTATATCAACACCGTGCAGGGCTTGAATGGCACCGTAGAAGGTCTCGACGCCGGAAACGGTTAGCATGCTCATTGGCGGTCTCCGATAGCTTCGGCGTCGATATCGTCATTTTCCTCATCATCGCCAAGATATGCGCGGATGACATCTGGGTTGGACCGGACGGATTCAGGATCGCCTTCAGCAATCTTCTGCCCATAGTCCAGCACGACGATATGATCTGAAATCTCCATGACCATGCTCATGTCATGTTCGATCAACAGAACGCCGACGCCGCTATCATCACGGATGAAGCGGAGCAGCCCGTTCAAATCCGCCGTTTCACGCGGATTGAGGCCAGCAGCGGGTTCATCAAGGCAGAGGATTTGTGGCTCCGTACACATTGCACGGGCGATTTCGAGGCGACGTTGATCACCGTAAGGCAAGTCGCCAGCGGGCTCATCGGCGCGGTCAATCAAGTTGATCTTCTCTAGCCAATAGCGGCCGAGCTCTACAGCGGCACCTTCTGCCCTACGGTAACTGGGAACGCCGAATAGCCCTAGGACAGACCATCCAGACGCGCGCATCAGCTTATTGTGTTGCGCGACCAGCAGGTTCTCCAACACAGACATGGCTGGAAAAAGCCGGATATTCTGGAAAGTACGCGCGACACCTGCCACCTGGCCGATACGGAAATCATCCATGCGCTCCAGGTAATGCTCTTTCTCAGCACCCGCCAATACAAGCCTGCCAACAGTGGGCTTGTAGAAACCGGTAAGGCAGTTGAAGACCGTGGTCTTACCGGCACCGTTGGGGCCGATGATAGAGGTAATCCGGCGTTTTTCAGCGATGAAAGAAACATCGTTCACGGCGATTAGGCCGCCAAAGCGCATGGATAAATGTTCGACGGTGAGAAGGGGCTCACTCATGGCTTTGCCTCCTTATCGCCGTGCAGCTTCACCGTCGGTTCCCGGTTGGCGAGCAGGCCGCGGGGCTTCCAAACCATGATCGCGACCATCGCCATGCCGAACGCCAGCATGCGGAATTCTTCCAGGCCGCGGAACATCTCTGTCCCGCCGATTAGAACCGCGGCGGCGATCACAACGCCGATCTGGCTGCCCATACCGCCCAATACGACGATTGCCAGGATCACGGCGCTTTCAATAAAGGTGAAGCTCTCTGGGCTGATGAAGCCTTGCCGTGTCGCGAAGAATGCGCCCGCAAACCCGCCAAACATGGCGCCGATAGCGAAGGCTGTAAGCTTGGTGTTGGTTGGGTTTAGGCCAAGGGAACGGCAGGCAATTTCATCTTCACGCAGAGCTTCCCAGGCACGGCCAACGGGTAGCTTCCTGATGCGGAGCGTGAATGCGTTGGTGATCAGCGCCAGAATAAAGATCAGATAATAGAGGAATATGATCCTGTGGATGGAGGAATAATCCAGTCCAAAGAATTGGTGAAATGTCTCCCCCTCGCTGGAGGATCGCTTGAACGGCAACCCAAAAAAGTCTGGCCTCGGGATGCGAGAGAGGCCATCTGGTCCACCCGTGAACTGATACCAGTTCAGCAGCACAACCCGCACAATTTCACCGAATCCGAGCGTCACGATAGCGAGATAATCGCCCCGCAGGCGCAATACGGGGAAGCCCAGGATGACACCAAAGAATGCGGCAAACAGGCCAGCCAAAGGCAAACAGACCCAGTATGACCAGCCAAAATGCGCGGCAATCAGCGCGTAGGAATACGCGCCGACGGCATAGAAGGCGACATAACCAAGGTCGAGCAGGCCCGCCAAGCCAACCACAATGTTGAGGCCCCACCCCAGCATCACATAGGTCAGCACAAGGATGCCGATATCCAAGTAATACCGGGTCTTGTCATGCAACCCCAGATTTTCGGTCAGATTCAGTGTGACGGGCAACGTCAACGCAAACGCAAACGAAGCCCACCCAATCCAGATCGCGACGGACTTGAGGCGCGCGGATTTCTCCGTTTTCGTTTCCTTCGGGCTCCGCTGTTGCAGCGCCTGGCGGATTAGGCTGATGACAAAGTGGCCAACCGCGACGCCAAGTGTGGTCAGTGCTGCGTCGCCCATACGAATATCGATCACCATGCCGTCTTGGCCGGAGGTGGTTCTGAGGCCCATCATCGGCACTGTCAGGGCGAGCGCGACGATGCCGGCCAGGAGTGATTCCTTGGCCTGCTGCGGATAATCAATTGGGGCCATGCCCTTAAACCTTCTCGACTTCTGGGCGGCCCAGCAGGCCCGTTGGCCTGAAGATCAGCACCAGAACCAGGATCGCGAAGGCGGCGACATCCTTGTATTCGACGGTGAAATAACCGGACCAGAAGGTCTCGATCAGACCAATCAGCAAGCCGCCGAGCATCGCGCCGGGCAAGGAGCCGATCCCGCCGAGCACCGCCGCCGTGAAGGCCTTGATGCCGACCAAGAAGCCGATGAAAAAGTCGATGACACCGTAGTAGAGCAAGAACATCATGCCAGCGACTGCAGCTAGAGCAGCGCCCATGACAAATGTGAGGGAGATCGTGCGATTGACGTCTAGCCCCAATAGCGAGGCCATTTTCATATCCTGCTCACAGGCGCGCTGTGTGCGACCGATGGGGGTCTTGGCGATCAACAGAGAGAACCCGGCCATCAGGACGACGGTTGTGACGACGATAATGATCTGCAGATAGGAGAGGGTGACGGCAAAGTTACCTTTCTCCATCACTACAAACCCGCCTTCGACCATCGGCTGGAGCGGTTTAACGCGGGCACCTTGGCTTAGCTGCACGAAGTTCTGCAGGAAGATCGACATGCCAATGGCGGAAATTAATGCCGCCAGCCTGAACGAGCCACGTAAGGGGCGGTAAGCCACGCGCTCCAATGCCCAGCCATAGACGGCTGCAATCAGCATCGCGGCGAGTAAGGCCAGGATGATCAGCACTCCAGCGCCGCCGAACCCAACAGCACCCAGGCCGACGATCACGATCAGCGCACCGAATGCGCCCACCATGAAGATATCGCCGTGCGCAAAATTAATCATACCGATAATGCCATAGACCATCGTGTAGCCAATCGCGATCAGGCCGTAGATTGACCCGAGCGCCAGACCATTAATGAGCTGCTGAACGAAGTATTCCATGGCGTGGACGCATCCCCCGAAGGTAGCGGTAACTATCGTTTAACCCTGTTAGACCCTTGCGTGGACGAACGCTAGTTCCGCATTGAAGATTCTGGGGGTATGGTCTGCTAAATCCGAAATTTATGCAGGAATTCTTTTATGTCAGACGATCCTAAAGCCGCAAAGGCAGAAGCTGAGGCCGATTTCCGTGCAATGAAGGCCAAGACGGCGCGCCTGTCTGATGAAGGGCTAGACCTGCTGTTTCATGAGGCGCGTACCTGTTACGGCTGGCAGGATAAGACTGTTGCAAAGGAAACGTTGAAACGGCTTGTGGCGCTGTCGCTACTGCCGCCAACGAGCGCAAATATGTCTCCTGCGCGCTTCGTATTTGTAAC
>CAJXVF010000037.1 GCA_913060845.1 uncultured Alphaproteobacteria bacterium
ATAAGAGACAGCGGCAATCTTCGCTTCAAACGGGCCTTGGTCTTGAACGCCTTTGATGGAAACCTTTGACCGGAGCTTCGCAGGGGCATCGTCCGACATACGCTCGTCCTCGTAGAGCGAGAGCGCGCCGTTTGCTTTGCCCAGCAGGCCAAGTGCCACATTGTGCGTCATGCTGAACTTGCCTTCGAGGCCTGTCACAGGCTCGGCGATATCGCACATGCCGATGCAATGTTGATTCACTGTGAGATCAATTCGCTCGATCAAGTCAGGGTCAAATGCTGGATGCTCAGCGGCCTTAATGGCGGCTTCAATCGGGCCATGCACGCCGTAGCAGGCCGCATGATATTTGAACAGAACGTCCTGGGCGTTGAACTCCTTACCTAAGCCTTCGACCGCAGCGGACGTTTTTACGCCACCGTTGGACTGCGTGGCGGTGAAGCCCTGTTCGCAATCCAGCACGTCTTCACGGGTTGAGAAGCCGCGCTTGGCAAGGGATGCGGCCATCATGCCGTTCATTGCGGCCTTGCCTGCGTGGAATGGCTTGCACATCGTGCCGAACATGGATTTGAGTCCAGCAGCCTGGGTGCCAGCGATGCCAAACGCTTTCGCCATTGTGTCTTCGTCCAGGCCAAGCAGGCGGCCTGCAGCAGCAGCAGAAGCGAAGGTGCCGATGGTGCCAGTGGAGTGCCAGCCCTTGGCATAGTGGCCGCGCGCCATCATCAAGCCGATCCTGGCCTCAACCTCAACGCCGGCGACAAATGCGGTGATGACATCCCGGCCAGACATGCCGTCCCGTTCTGCCAGAGCCAGTAGGGTTGGGAACACTGGAACCGTCGGGTGGCCAGACATGGCGCTCAACACATCGTCATAGTCGAGCGCATGGGCGGCACTGCCATTGACGAGCGCAGCCTGTGAAGCCGACGTTTTAAAGCCACGTCCGATGACGGTTGCCTGTGGGGCACCGCCAGCTTCCTCGGCCTCTGCGGATAGCATCTCGACGAGAGGCTCCTTGGCACCGGCCAGCGTGACGCCAAGAACGTCCAGCAAGCATTGGCGCGCAACCTCGCGGGTGTCGGCCGGCGTTTCATTGTGGCCAATATTTGCAGCAAATGAAGCAAGCGGGGCGGTGACTTGAACTTCACCATCGCCAAGATTTTGCACTGTAGACATGGAACTGTTTCTCCGCGGCAAGATTATTCATCAGGAGTATGGTAAAACGTTTCTTTAGTAGTTGTCAGCTATCAATATCCGCAAGGGGGCGACGCGCATGGCCAAAACCGGCTTAAAAGCGAATGACGGCGCCGCAGTCCTGGAGGATCCTATGACCAAGCTTGATAACTCTGCTATTCCGCTCACTGCTGATAAAACGACGCCAGTTGAGCCATCCCCTTAAGATTACGATCTTTTTGTGATCGGTTCTGGTCCTGCGGGCCAGCGCGCCGCGATCCAGGCCGCTAAGGCCGGGCGCCGGGTCGCCGTGGCGGAACGTATGGCATCTGTTGGCGGCATATGTCTGCATCACGGCACAATCCCCAGCAAAACCTTCCGTGAAGCAGCGCTGCATTTGTCCGGTTATCGCGAGCGTGGCGTTTATGGCGCGGCCTATACGGTCAAAACAGATATCACCATGTCGGACCTTTTGTTCCGGGCCGATTGGGTGATCCGCAATGAAATTGACGTCATCCGCCACCAGCTCCGCCGTAACGGTGTCGAGCTTTGGGAAGCGGACGCGATGTTTGTTGATGCCCACACAATCCGCCTGACAACGGGCGACGGCCAAGCACATAGGGAAGTCACCACGGATAAGGTGATCATCGCGTGCGGCACGAAATCCACGAAAGACCCGAGCATTCCGTTCGATGGTCAACGCGTGTTTACCAGCGATGAAATTCTAGAGTTGGAGCACCTGCCAAAGACGATTGCGATCATCGGCGGCGGCGTTATTGGCTGCGAATACGCAACGGTGTTTGCCGCACTCGGTGTCCGCGTGACGCTGATTGATAAGCGTGAGACGTTGCTTGATTTCGTCGATCAGGAAATCATTGACGAACTCATCCATGAGATGCGCCGTAACCGTGTCACTCTGCGCCTGGGCGAAGCGGTACAATCGGTCGAGAGCATTGACGATGCAAACGGCGGTCGCGTGCAGATTTCATTGGAAAGCGGCAAGGTCATCCAGGCCAAAAAGGCGCTTTACTCAATCGGACGCACGGGTGCAATTGATACGCTGAACCTGGACGTTACTGGTGTTGAACCTGACTCGCGCGGCCGGTTGGTCGTGAATGAGCGATATCAGACGAGTGTGCCGCATATCTATGCCGTCGGTGATGTCGTTGGCTTCCCAAGCCTTGCTTCGACATCAATGGAACAGGGCCGGATTGCTGCCTGTGATGCGCTAGCGCTCACGAAAACACCGCCGAGCCCGCATTTCCCATACGGCATCTACACGATCCCGGAGATTTCCGTTGTCGGTAAAAGCGAAGAAGAGCTCACGAAGGCGGGCATCCCTTATGAGATCGGTAAGGCCAGCTGCCGGGAAACCGCGCGGGGCCAAATCATGGGTGATGGCGCTGGGCTATTGAAACTGATCTTCCACCTGGAAACGCATGAAATGCTCGGCGTTTGCATTATTGGGGAAGGTGCCAGTGAGTTGGTGCATATCGGCCAAGCTGTAATGGCGCTTGGCGGCAAGGTCGATTTTTTCATCGACACCGTGTTCAACTACCCAACGCTGGCGGAATGCTACAAGACTGCTGCGTTCGATGGAATCAACCGGCTGGCGGTTTAGCCCTCAGCCCTGCGTCAGCGGTTTGCAACGCCATATTTCTGGCGGAAGCAACCGCGGACGCCGGTGCGCTCGCCCGTATCAGGATCGCTGACAACTTCCATAATTGCAGCGCCCAGCATCAGTTCGCCATTCGCGGACTGAATTGCGGCGGGGATCCATTTTGGTTTGCCGCTGCCCGAAAACAATTCAGGGGTCCGTGAGGTCAAGAGTTCCTGCAAGGGGCCGCCTATGAAGCTAGACGCAGGTTTGCCAAATATATCATTCGGCGCGATCATCGAAATATTGCCGCTGCTGTCTGTTTCCCAAACGCAGTCCGCCGCCAGCGATAGCAGGCTCCGGTATCGTTCCCGGGACACGCGCAGCGCATCCTGAATACCAGCAGCGATCGTGATGTCCCGACCAATTGCGAGCGCGTGGGTTGAGCCCCAAGGCGTCACCTCAAACTCAATCATGCGCTCACGGTTATCGATCAAGGTCGGTGTGGTGACACGATCGCTAACGTTGTCTTGTTGGGCGTGGAGCACCGCTTCTCGGAGGTCATTAACGAGCTCTGGATCGCTGGCCGCATCAAGGCCAGCAATGTTGCCGTTGGTAATCTTGGAACCTTCGAACAGGAGCACTGGATCAGTCAGAGCCGCAAAAGGACCAGTGATGGCGAACAGAGCATTCGCTGGATCATCGCTTTGGCGGCGGCCCCTGAATTCGGTTCCCTGCCGTCGATCTGCGTTCATGTGATGAACGACGTTTGGCACCTGGCTGCTCCATTGAAATTCAATATAGATCAGCAAATGCATAGCTGCGGCTGCGTTAAGAGCCAGTGAAACCAAAAAGAACAAAACGGCCAGGTCCAATGGACCCAGCCGCTCTGCCGTCGTGCAGGTAACTTGAGTTAGATGTTAGTACCAGCCAAGGCCGTCCAGGTCGTTATGGCGCACGCCATCGATCTCGACTGCAAAGTTCTTCCAGTTTTGGACCGAGAGGCCGAGGCCTGAGTTGTAATGTTGGCCGTGATGAGCGCCGTACTGATTGCCTGAGATGAAGTTATCCAGGCCGACAGCTTTTGACTGCACATCAACATCATTGGCTTCATCGCCCGTGAGGCGCAGTACGAGGAGGTCGTAGCCGTTGCCGCCGTCATACTTGTCGTAGTCTCCAGCGTTCTGCTGGCCGAGTACGAAGAAGCCGAAGTCGTCACCATCGCCAGCATCGATTTTGTCGGAACCAGCGCCGCCCAGCAGACGGTCCTGACCATTGCCGCCAAACAGCATGTCATCGCCAACATTGCCGAACAGACGATCATCGCCTTCGCCGCCGTAGATGATGTCGTTTCCGCCCTGACCATCAATGTGGTCATCGCCGTTGCCGCCATCAATCCAGTCATTGCCGTTGCCACCCCAGGCGCCGTCATGACCATTGCCGAGAGAGATTTCATCGTCGCCATTGCCGCCTTCAGCATAGTCGTTGCCGTCGCTGCCCCAGATGTCATCCTTGCCGTCGCCGCCGTAGAGAGCGTCGTCGCCATTACCAGCTTCAAGCTTGTCGTTGCCATCGCCGCCGTGGAGCTCGTCATTGCCGTCTTCGCCGAAGACCATGTCGTTGCCAGCGTCGCCGTACATCATGTCGTCGCCTTGGTCGCCATGGATGATGTCGTCGCCTTCACCGCCATAGACATCGTCGTCGCCATTGCCAGCAAAGATTTTGTCGTAGCCATCTTCGCCTTTAAGGGTATCGTCGCCGCGATCGCCGGTGATCAGGTCATTGCCTGCCCCGCCCCAGACCATGTCATGGCCTTCACCGGTATGGATCTCGTTATTGCCGTTACTACCGCTCATGCGGTCATCGCCTTTGTCGCCGGTCATGAAGTCATGACCATTACCGCCAGCCATGGTGTCGTCGCCATTGCCGCCGTGCATACGGTCATTGCCGGACTGGCCTTTGAGGATGTCGTTGTCATCATCACCGGTCAGTAAATCATCGCCAGCACCGCCGTTAAGCATGTCGTAGCCAAGGCCGCCGTGGATGGCGTCATGGCCTTCATCGCCGGTGATCAGGTCATTGCCGTCGCCGCCGTTGATGTAGTCGTGGCCTTTGCCACCACCCATCCAGTCATTGCCTTCGCCGCCATACATGCTGTCGTCGCCGTCGCCGCCGTTCATTTCGTCGTCGCCTTTGCCGCCATCAAGCCAGTCATGGCCTTTGCCGCCGGAAAGGTTGTCACGGCCATCGCCGCCGAACAGCTCGTCGTCGCCGTCGCCGCCAATCAGGATATCATCGCCGCCGAGACCTTCGAGAACGTCGTCGCCAGCTTTGCCATCGAGATTGTCGTTGTAGTGCGTGCCGATCAGGTGATCGTCGGCATAGGTGCCCTGATAATGGTTCATAGTGTGCCTCCGGGCAGCAGTGCGCCCTAGTTGGGCTTTTGAAAGTGTCGCGCTCCGCTTTCCGTTTGCTCGAAAGATGCGGTTTTCGCTTGCCAACTAATTTGGCGTCATCCCCGGCCTAATGGCGCCCCGGCAAAGGGATTAACGCGATGGCGTACAGACGCTTTCACTGACGTCTCCTTGGGATTAGCATTTTGGAGTGACAGCGAATTAGGAGGGCCACGAAATGGCGTTGACGAAAGGCTACAAAGCGCTGCTGGCAGATGCTGACGCAGCGGTCAAAACGTTTAGCGTTGAGGAAGTCCACGCCGGCCAGAACGATCCGGGCATGGTGATCTTGGATATTCGGGACGTGCGCGAGCTAAAGCGTGAGGGCATGCTGGCTGGCGCTCGGCACGCGCCGCGCGGCATGCTTGAATTCTGGGCCGCACCAGATAGCCCCTACTTCAAGGACTGGCTGGCAGACCCGGGCAAGACCTACGTCCTGTATTGTGCCAGTGCATGGCGCAGCGCGCTGGCAGCCAAGGATTTGCAGGATATGGGCATGAACAATATCGCCCACATGGCTGGCGGCATTAAGGCTTGGCGGGAAGCTGGGCTGGATGTTGTACCGTTGCCAGAAAAGAAGAAGGGATAAGCCCCATGCCAATCACAAAAGGCGTCAAGCAGCTCTGCGATGAAGCAATGGCGGAGATTGAGAATATGCCTGCTGCTGATGCGGTGCAGGCCCAATATGATGAGGGTGTTCAGCTCGTCGATATTCGCGATATCCGTGAGCTGGAGCGTGATGGCCAAGTTCCGAGTGCCATTCATGCGCCGCGCGATATGCTGGAGTTTTGGGTCGATCCTGAAAGCCCCTATTACCGCAACGATTTTGGCACGGGGCAGAAGTTTGTGCTGTTCTGTGCAGGGGGCCTTCGGTCTGCGCTGTCAGCGAAGCGACTGCAGGATATGGGTTTTGGCCCAGTTGCGCACGTTGTTGGTGGCTATGGCGCTTGGAAACAAGCCGGCGGTGCCACTGAAGCCCGTCCGACTAAGAAATAACGCATCCGCCGAATTCGGCAGGAGAGGGACGTCAGCACTATGAGTGAATGGGATTACATTATCGTCGGTGGCGGGTCTGCTGGATCAGTCATGGCGAACCGGTTGTCGGCAAAATCGAGCAATAAGGTGCTGTTGATCGAAGCTGGCCCGGATACGCCTCAAGGTGAAGTCCCAGCAGAAGTACAGTCCAGCTATCCAGGTGTGGCGTATTTCGACCCGCGTTTTCACTGGACCGAACTCAAAGTGACAACGCAGCCAAAGCGTCACAACGATCCAAGCTTCTCCCCGCCAAAACGCTCATATGAGCAAGCGCGGATCATGGGCGGTGGATCATCAATCAACGGCCAACTCTTCAATCGCGGCGCGCCGACGGATTTCGATGGTTGGCGGGATATGGGCGTTGAAGGTTGGGGCTGGGATGATGTGCTGCCATTCTTCAAGAAGGCGGAACGCGATCTCGATTTCCCGGAAAGCGAATGGCATGGAGATTCAGGCCGGATTACAGTCCGCCGACTGTTTGAGGAGCAATGGGCTGGCCATTCCCATGCCGTCAAAAAAGGGCTGGCTGACGCTGGATACGATTATATTGAGGACCAGAATGGCGCGTTTCGGGATGGATACTTCCCGCTAACAATCTCCAACGCCTTTGACCGACGCGTCTCTGCCGCCATCGGCTATCTGGATCTGCCAACGCGTCGCCGTGAGAACCTGCGCATTATGGCAGAAACTCGCGTCGGTGAAATTCTGTTTGAAGGCAAGCGCGCCTCTGGCGTTATGGCCAGCACCAAAGGCGGCAGCATGGAACGCCATAGTGCGGCCAAGGAAGTCATTGTGTGCTCCGGCTCCCTCCATTCCCCTGCGCATTTGATGCGTGCAGGCATTGGCCCAGAAGGTCATCTCAGGGAAATGGGGATTGAAGTCCGTCATGCACTGCCGGGCGTTGGCCAAAACTTGCAAGACCACCCTTCGGTCAGCCTGTCCTCATATTTGAAGAAAGAGGACCGTATTCAGCGCGATGATGTGCGGCATATGCATATTGGCTGGCGCTTCTCCTCCAACATGCACGATGCCCCTGCGGGCGATATGTTTGCGGCCCAGGTTGCCAAATCCGCTTGGCACGACCTTGGTAAGCGGATGGGATCAATGCTGGTTTGGGTTAACCGAACTTATTCCACTGGCGAAGTGAAGTTGGCCGGTCGTGATTGGCGGGATGAGCCTGCGGTCGATTTCGGTCTTTGCTCAGACCGCCGGGACGTTGACCGGCTGGCGGACGGATTCCGCCGCTGCGCCGCGCTCTATCTGTCCGATGCGCTGCAAGGCACGGCGATTGATCCGTTCCCAACTGCCTATACAGAGCAAGTGCGCGCGGTCAGTAAGGTCAATGGGCGTAACAAGGCGCTCACTTGGCTGCTGGGCAAAGTGATGGATGGCCCGGCACCCGTGCGTAAGCTGTTGATTGAGAAGGTGATCACCGGCGGTGTGACGCTACAGAACCTGTTGGCTGATGATGAGGCGCTTGATCAATTCGTGATCGCCAACGCCACAGGCACCTGGCACGCCACCTGCTCCTGCCGCATGGGCGGGGACGATGACCCGATGGCGGTGACAGATAATCAGGGCAGGGTGCGCGGTGTCGAAGGCCTTCGGGTGGTTGACGCGTCGATCTTCCCGACAGTGCCCTGCGCCAACACCAACGCACCAACCATCATGTCCGCTGAGAAGATTTCAGACGCGATTGTGAATGCTTGAGGCCATGCAAGATGACCGCATTCTGGTAATGGACAGCGTTACCAAAATCGAGACCGAGGACTTTGGCAAGGTCCTAATCGCTGCATCCCATGGCGGCGTTTATGCAGGATATTTAGCGGCATTGGGCCATGGCCGCGGCGTCATTTTGAATGACGCAGGCGGCGGGCTGGATGGCGCTGGATATGGCGCGCTCGACTGGGCGGATGGCTTCGGCATGCCAGTAGCGGTCGTTGATTGCATGTCTGCCAGAATTGGCGACGGGAAAGACATGGCCGCTAACGGCTTGATCTCACGGATGAATGCATCTGTAGCGAAAGCTGGATGTTCAATTGGCATGGCGGCGTGGGATGCAGCGAAATTGATGCTGGCATCAGCGATGTGGTCGGGCGATGCGCCCAGCTTGCCAGAAAGCCGGTTTCAGATTGATGAGGTCCCTGGCAAACGCAAAGTCTTTGGCTGCGATTCTGCCTCACTGATCAAGGAAGATGAGGACGCTGGCCAGATTGTCGTCTGCGGCTCCCATGGTGGCCTGTTTGCTGGCAACTCATCATATATTCTGAAAGCGCCGCTTTTTGGTGTGATCCTGAATGATGCAGGGCGTGGGAAAGACGATGCTGGCGTACAGCGCGTGTTTGCGGCGGAACGCATGGGCATAGCGGCTGCTGCAGTTGCCTCCACCAGCGCCCGCATCGGGGACGCTCGATCCGCTTGGGATACGGGCGTGCTCTCGGTCGTGAATAGCCTGGCGGAGCGCGCTGGCGGCAGAGTTGGAATGACATCCAAAGAATATGTCGCGGTGCTGCAGGCAGCGAAATAATTGCGCTAAGTCGGCTCTAGTTCAGGCTCATGGCGGAACTTAACCCGGGCTTGAACACCAAACCGTTGAGCCTCAGCCTCTGCCGCTGCACCAAGCGCCTCTAGTCCAGCGGCGTTCAAGGGTTCAGCGTGGCGAATAACAACGTTCAAGCCTTGAGCGGCAGGGCGTGTCTCCAGCCTGAAGAATCCCAAAACAGACAAGTCTGCTTCTGCAATGAGTGCATCATTCTCTGCCGTATCGGCGCCGTTTGATTGATCATAACGGTATCCACCGCCGTTGCGATCAAGGGGGGCGGCGATCAGGTCTAGCCGCAGGTCTGGCACATCAGCATCTGGGTCATCTGCTGCATTTTCAGTGTCTGCATTTGCAGCTTGTTGCTCTAGCGCGGCTGGTTGGCTTGTGCGCAATAGATCTGCTGTCTCAGGGCCGGGCGGGCGCGTGAGCACCTGAACAACAGCCTGTATCTCTGGCGAAGCCTGGGCCGGTTGTGGTGCCGCTTGTGCTGGCGCAACGTTTGCCGCTTGCGCCGGTTGAGCCAGGGGTGGCGCAGCAGATCGATCCGTAATCACAGCAGGTTGTGGCACCGCGAACGCGGACAATGCAGGCGCTGGCGCTGGTTGAGACTGCCCGCTTGATGCCGCAACTCTCGTTAGCTCAGCTGCAATTGGCGCTTGTGTTGGCTGTGGAATAGGCGGTGTCGCTGGGATACAGCTAACGCTTGGAGCAAGTGGCGGGATAGGGAGTGGAACAATATTTGGAGGCTGCACCGGTTGCGACGTTGGGATTGTTGGCGTCGTCGGGCTACTTACGGGCGGCGGATTTGGGTTTGGTGGAGCCGGCGGAGGCCGCGCTTCCGATTGTGCAGGTATAGCTGGAGCTACAGTTGGGATGGCTTGTGGCAGAGTGGATTGAGATGGCTGCGCTGTAGTCGCCGCAGCCTGCACAACAGGTTGCTGTGGGTTGGGGCGTTGGTTTGTCGAAGGTTCTGGGATTTCCAATGTCGCCGGAGAAGCGGTGACGGACCCAGCTGGACCGGCTGTAGTATGGACAGGCTGCGTTAAGGCCTGTTTCGGTGCCGTAGCCGTAGCTGTAGCTGTAGCTGGTGATCTTTGTTGAGCAGGCAGTGGAGTGGGTTTGGTGTCGGTCAATGTTCTCGGCGTGCGGGGCGCTGGTTTATCTGCAGATTGGGTCCTGCCTTCTGGCCGTATTGGGGCATCCTTACCCGAAGACTGCGCAGGCAATGGCGTCATCGTGCTTGGTGGACGGGCATCTCGTGCCACAGGGTCCGGCGCTGGCTGAGACACTTGGTGTGTTCCCCGTCAGCACCTATGGCCCAGATTTGAGGTTGTGATTTAAGGAGAGATTGGGTCTGGTCGTAGTGACGAAGGAACGAAGATGAGACCCAATCTCTCCAAATCAAAATCGCC
>CAJXVF010000038.1 GCA_913060845.1 uncultured Alphaproteobacteria bacterium
CCTCTCTATTCGTCGGCAGCGTCAGATGTGTATAAGAGACAGGGCCAATTGCGTGCGATCTACACGCGCATTGAGCCGCTCTGGAGCCAGGTTCTGGAACTGTCGTCTGCCGTCCGCACCACTGCCTGCGAGGGCGGCTTCACCTGCGTCCTCGATGAGGTCGCGGAGGTCGCATTCGGATTTTTGCAGCTTGGCCTCGCCTGTCCGAGCATACCGCACCACGTCCCGGCAAAGTGCGACCGCACGGTCGATGGCGCGCAGCATTGTTGGCGCGACCCGGCGGACTTCCGGGTCATCGCTGTCCTCAATCCGGTCGGACACGAGCTGTGCCGTTGAAAGAATATTCCGGAGATCATGATTGATCTTGGCGACGGCCTCACCTAGAGCAGCAAGCCGTGTTTTCTGTGCAAGCGCTTGGCGGAGGTCCCGCTGCATCTCAGCGAATTCCCGCTCCGCAACGCCGATTTCATCCCGGCGCCGGGTTGGTTTGACGCCACGGTCCGCGTCTTCAGGCAGGGCGCGGAAATCCGTCATCGCTTCGGTCAATCGGCCGAGTGGGCGGACCATCAGCCATTGCAGACTGAAGTAAACCAAGCAGGCCGTGATCAGAGAGATAATGATAGAGAGCTCAAGGATACGCCTCGAGTAATCGATCAACGACGCCCGCATCGGCGCTTCCGCCATAATGATGCTAACCAGAACAGATGGATCAGACGGCGAGCGCCCGGTAATGCGGATGATGGCTTTGTCATCGCGCCGAATCGTTTCAAACGCCCGCAGGATCATGATCATTGGCGTTTCACGGTCCAGATTGAACACGTGATCAACGGCGGGCGGCGCTTCTTTGCCCAGCATCCGGGTCATCAATGGGCCAAGATGTAGATCGATCCCATAAGCCCCAACGTGGCGAAGCAATTGCGCTTGAAGTGCAGGGCTCACCTGGCCTGAAGGCGTGGCCTCCAATGCGAGGCCGGCCAAATGTGCATCAGCCAAGCGTTCTTGAAGATACATGGCGCGGTACCGGCCAGCGGAGGGCGCAAAGATCAACACTTCCGCGAGCATGACGAAAAAAATCGTCAGCACGAGCAGCCTAGCCGAAAGGCTGGCAAAAAGTTTCCGAATGCGCCAAACGGCGGCCATGGTGTGTTCCGTTATTGTTTAGCGCTTTTGTCCAGGCGCTTGCCGGTGAACTTCTTATAGAGGATCGGTGCCAGCGATAGGAGCGCTAATAGCACGAGTGGCAGAATGACCTTCCCTTCAAAAATTACGCCAAGGTCCGGCTCGCCGCCTTTGGCGAACACGGCATCAAGTCCAGCGCCAACGCTGGCAAATACAAAGGTGCCGGGAATGATCCCAAGCGCAGTCGCCGCAACGAATGATTTCAGGGAGGCACCCGCTAAGGCAGGTGCCACGTTCATGACAAAAAACGGAAACACTGGCGCCAAGCGAAGCGCTAGGATGTAGGAAAACGCGTTTTCCTCGAAGCCTTCACGCATTTTCCCCAAGGCAGCGCCGACCTTGTCCCGAAAGAAGTCAGCAAACGCATTGCGGGCTGCCAGGAATAGGATCGTGGCACCAATGGTAGCGCCAATAACCGTCAAGCTGCCCCCGACCAGCGTACCGAAGACAAAGCCGCCCGCCAGCGTCAGCACAGTGCCGATCGGTAAAGATGCAGCGGTGGAAATGATATACAGCAGGATATAGGCAGCACCCGCTTTGAGGGGGTTCGCTGCAGTCCAGTCAGCCAAGGCGGTGCGATTCTCCGCCAGCGAGTCCAGGCTGATATACTTCCCACCGCCAGCTGCAAAAAATGCGATGAATGCAGCTGCTAATAAAGCGAGCGTTAAATATCGCTTCCAAGCGGGCGCCCGGGGCGTTGTGTCAGCGGCGTCAGTCACGGGCGTAGGTCATGGGCATGGGTGATCCGTTGGCTGTGTCATTATGTTATGGAGCAGCATTATGACGCCGCCTATTCAGGATTCCGTGAATGGGGGTGCCATAGAATGGCCAGGTGCCGAATTTCATGCTGTTGTCATTGACGTTCACCGCTGAAATCGACTATACACCGCCTTCCGCATTTACCGGCAGCGGACCCGGCGCGTATACGCATGCGCGTAAGCTGGGTTGCCGCCGCAGTGGATTGTGTGCAGATACAGTCATGATAGTTTGGAGTTCGATGCTATGAAACGCACCTATCAGCCGAGCGTGATCGTTCGCAAGCGCCGTCATGGTTTCCGTTCACGGATGGCCACTGTTGGTGGTCGCCGCGTGCTGAGCAACCGCCGCGCCAAGGGCCGTAAGCGCGTTTCCGCGTAGGTCTTTCTACAGTAGCGTTGATGCGCAGGCAGCTGTGATGGATGAGAATGCATCCACCCCAGCGCTGCTGCGCCTAAAAGAACGCAAGGATTTTCTGGCGGCCGCCAAGGGGCGGAAGGCCGGGTCGGGCACGCTCTCCCTTCAGGGACGTCGGCGGCGAGGCCACGAATCCGACAAAGCCGACCCAAGCTCAATCCGAATCGGCTTCACCTGTTCAAAACGTGTCGGCAATGCTGTCGCCCGCAATCGCGCGCGGCGTCGTTTGAAAGCTGCTGCTGCGGAAATCGCTCCAGCGCTTGCTGCAACGGGTTGTGATTACGTTCTGATTGGCCGTCCCCAGACAATTGATTGCCCGTTCGACACGCTTCAGGGGGATATGCGCCGGGCTTTTCAACAGGTCACGGCGAAACTGCAGGACAAGCGCTAATGCGCCGGATACTCATCCAGATGCTATCCGCACCGGTGCATGTATATCGCTATTGCATATCGCCGTTCACGCCGATGGCTTGCCGGTTCAATCCCACGTGTTCCGCTTATGCGCTTCAGGCGTTGAAGGCGCATGGCCCGCTGAAAGGCGGGTGGCTGGCCGTCCGCAGGTTGGTCCGTTGCCACCCTTGGGGCGGGAGTGGTGATGACCCGGTTCCGGCGTCAACGCACCATTCAACCGCGTCGCTCACAAAGAAATGCGGGCATTCCGGCCCATAAGCGACCATATGCGCAAGTATTGGGGTGGAGACTGGATGATTTCCGGGCTAGAACCCTTCAACAGATTTAAGCAGGGCGTATTTCGCCCCTTCCCAAATAGACGGTTTAGGACTTCGCGCGATGGAGCAACGCAATCTTTTTATAGCGATGGCGGCGTCGCTTGTGATTTTGCTCGGCTGGAATGTGTTCTTTCCGCCGCCGGAACCACCGCCTAAGCCAGCAGCATCCATCACGGCTGATGGAACGCCTATAGCACCCGCAGGCGATGCAGCAATTCCCGGTCCACCAAGGGAAGCGACCGGACCGAGCGCCATTACCGCCGGTGGCGGACAAGCGCGTGGCCTGACCCGGACGGCAGCCCTGAACCAAAGTGCGCGCGTGACGATTTCAACGCCGCGCCTCGCCGGTTCTATCTCGCTTACGGGTGCCAGCCTCGATGATCTGACACTCTCCACCTACAAGCAGACCCTGGCTGAAGACAGCCCGCCGATCACACTGCTCTCCCCATCCGGCGGCCCGGACGCTTACTTCGCCCGTTTCGGTTGGTCCGCAACGGCTGGTAAAGAAGCCAGCGTGCCGACCAGTAAGACCGAATGGCGCTCGAACGACCGAACGCTCACGGAAAATGGCTCCGTTGTCATGACCTGGGAAAGCCCAGACGGCATGCTCTATGAGCGCACGATCGCGCTTGATGACGGCTATATGTTCACCGTCACCGACGTTGTGAAGAACAATGGCACTGACGCGACAACGCTCTATCCATACAGCTTGGTTTCCCGCGCTGGCGAGCCAGAAACATCCGGCCTTTATGTGCTGCATGAAGGGCCGATTGGGGTCCTCAACGACACCCTCGAAGAACTTTCCTACGACGATCTGTTTGACGATGGCCAATCTGAAATCATCACCCATGAGACGACTGGCGGATGGATCGGCATCACGGACAAGTATTGGCTGGCAGCGCTTGTGCCGCCATTCGATCAACCCGTGAAAGCGCGCTTCCTGCACACAAACGCAGGCGGCATTAGTCGCTATCAGACCGATTATCTTGGTGGTGCGGTAGCGATTGCGCCGGGTGCCTCCCATGAAATTACGCATCGGTTCTTCGGCGGTGCCAAGGAAGTTGGCCTGCTGGATCGCTACGAAGAAAACTTGAACATTCCACTGTTCGATAAAGCGATTGATTTTGGCTGGTTCTATTATCTGACCAAGCCGTTTTTCTACGCGCTGGAATGGTTCTATCACCTGCTTGGCAACTTCGGCCTTGCGATTATGGCGTTGACGGTTTGCGTGAAGATCGTGTTCTTCCCGCTCGCCAATAAGTCCTACAAGTCTATGGCGGCTATGAAGGGCCTGCAGCCTGAAATGCTGAAACTGCGTGAGCGTTATGGCGATGACCGTCAGAAGCTCAATCAGGAAATGATGGCGCTTTATAAGAAAGAGAAGGTCAATCCTGCGTCGGGTTGTTTGCCGATCATCGTGCAGATTCCGGTGTTCTTCTCGCTCTACAAGGTTCTGATCGTGGCGATTGAAATGCGCCACGCACCGTTCTTTGGCTGGATTCAGGATCTGTCGGCACCAGACCCGACCAACATCTTCAACCTGTTCGGATTGATCCCATTTACGCCGCCAAGCTTTATGCATATTGGTGCCTGGGCGGTCATGATGGGCATCACGATGTTCTTGCAGCAAAAGCTGAATCCGCAGCCGACGGACCCGATGCAGGCGCGCATATTCATGCTCATGCCGCTGATCTTCACCGTGCTGTTGTCTGGCTTCGCTGCTGGCCTGGTCATTTACTGGACATGGAACAACCTGCTTTCGATCTGCCAGCAGGCGATCATCATGACGCGGGCTGGTGTGCCTTTGGGCGGCGGGGCTAAGAAAAAGCCCGCAGCAGGCAAAGCGTAGAGCTTGGCTGATGCCAGAGGTAGACAGCCCTAGTTTCGACGACCCCGATACGCCGGAACGGCTGGAAGAGGGCCGTTTGCTCTTCACCAAGGAATGCGAATTCCTTTGGGAAGCGAAAGCGCTTGATAATCTGCCACCGCTGGGGTTGCCGGAAGTGGCTTTCGCTGGCCGGTCCAATGTTGGCAAGTCGAGCTTGGTGAATGCGTTGACCGGCCAGAAGGCGCTCGCGCGCTCTTCGAACACGCCGGGGCGTACCCAGTCACTGGTGTTCTTTGAACTCGGTGAGCGCCTGCGGCTGGTTGATTTGCCGGGTTATGGTTATGCCAAAGTCTCCCGCTCCAAGGTGACGGATTGGACAGTGCTGACACGGGATTTTCTGCGGGGTCGTTCAACGCTCGCACGGCTTTATCTATTGGTTGATGCGCGACACGGCTTTAAACCGAGCGATCATGAAATGATGGATATGCTGGATGAATCCGCGCTGTCTTATCAGATCATCTTGACCAAAGCCGATAAGCTGAAACCGAACCAGCAATTGACGATGTTGGCAGCGACGGAAGCTGTGGCCAGAAAGCGCCGCGCCGCGCACCCAGAAGTGTTGCTGACCAGCGCCGGCAAGAACATTGGCATTGCCGCATTGCGTTCGCGTATGGCGGCCCTGGCTGTATAGTCTTCCCTTGAATTGACCAGCATACGAGAAGCGTCATGAGTGATAGTTCTGCCGATAGAATGGCCCGGGTCGACATGCTGTCCGAGGCGTTGCCATTTATGCGCCGTTACGCTGGCGAAACTATCGTCATCAAGTATGGCGGCCATGCGATGGGCGATCAGGACTTAGCTGACAACTTCGCACGGGATATTGTGCTGCTGAAGCAGATCGGTGCATTCCCCATCGTCGTTCACGGTGGTGGACCGCAGATCGGCGATATGCTGAAGCGGCTGCAGATCAAAAGCGACTTTGTCGACGGTCTGCGCGTTACCGGTGCCGATACGGTAGAAATCGTGGAAATGGTGCTGTCTGGCGGCATCAATAAGGGCATTGTCGCAGCGATCAATCGTGCTGGGGGCCGCGCCATTGGTCTTTCCGGCAAGGATGCGAACTTGATTCGCGCCAGCAAGCTTGGCCACAAAACCCGAGACAGCGACAGCAATATCGAAAAGATCATTGACCTGGGCTTCGTTGGAAAGCCTGAAGAAGTGAACGGCCAGGTGCTGGCGGAGCTGGCGCGCACTGGCGTGACGCCTGTGATCGCGCCTGTTGGTTTTGACGCCGCTGGCAATACCTACAATATCAATGCCGATACGGCGGCAGGCGCAGTCGCATCTGCCGTGCAGGCAAAACGGCTGCTGATGCTGACCGATGTCGCCGGTGTCCTGGACGCTAAAGGCAAGCGGATTGAGGATATTGCGGCAGATACCGCCCGGCGCATGATCAATGAAGGGGTCATCAAGGGCGGCATGATCCCAAAGATCGAAACTTGCCTGGAGGCTGTGGCTGCAGGCGTTGAAGCCGCTGTCATCCTAGACGGTCGCGTTCCACACGCCATTCTGCTCGAAATCTTCACAGAACGTGGCGACGGAACACTGATCCGCCCAGGCTGAGGCGCTAGTCACTTTCGAGCACTGAATCCCAGTAGAGATAATCTCGCCAGCTTTCGTGCAGGAAATTCGGCGGGAAGGCCTGGCCACGCGCCTGTAGCTCATACACCGTCGGCTCTGCGGGTGTATGACGGAGCGGCATGTGGGCCTCTTTCGGCGTGAGGTTGGCTTTTGCCAGGTTACACGCACCGCAAGCGGTCGCGACATTCGCCCAATCGGTGCGGCCGCCGCGGGAGCGTGGGATGACGTGGTCGAACGTTAGCTCAGACGTCACGGCCTTCACGCCGCAATAGGAGCAGCAGAATTGATCCCGCAAAAACACATTAAAGCGGGTGAAGGCTGGCCGTTTCGCTGGCGCGATATATTCTTTAAGGGAGATGACACTTGGCGCGTGCATTTCAAAACTGGGGGAGCGTACTGGCGCATCGTCATATTCGGCCAGCACATTGACCTTTTCCAGAAAGACAGCCTTAACGGCATCGCGCCAGGACCAAAGCGACAATGGGAAATAACTTAGCGGCCTGAAATCTGCGTTCAGGACCAAAGCAGCACGATTATCGAGCATGGTAGTCAGAGCCCTCCGGCGTGGTGGGATGAAACAAAGCCTCTCGCAAGCTACATATTGGGGCATAAACAGTGATTGTGACAAGATGAAGACGATGAGCGCCCCAGATAAAACGGCAGAGACCGAGGCTGAAGCCAACACGAAGGACAAAGCGAGCCTCAGCGTAGTCCGTTTGCTGATGCCTTATCTTTGGCCAAAGGACCGGCCAAGCTTCAAGCTGCGCATCGTTTTAGCCACCATTTGCCTGGTGCTGGCGAAGGTTTCGAACGTCTACGCCCCACTCTTTTTCAAAGATGCAATTGATGCGCTGGAAAACAAGCCGGAACTCGCTATTGCTGCACCCTTGGGCATTATTTTCGCGTATGGCCTTGTCCGCATTGGCGCTACGCTGTTCGGTGAAATACGGGAAGCGTTGTTTGCCGCTGTCGCCCAAGGTGCGATTCGTGGCGTTGGGCTGGATGTATTCCGTCACCTTCATAATCTCTCACTGCGCTTTCACTTGGAGCGCCGAACGGGCGGGCTAAGCCGCGCCATTGAACGTGGCGTGAAGGCGATTGAAACGCTGCTGCGGTTCGCTGTATTCAGCGTGCTGCCAACGATCTTTGAGATCATCGTTGTGCTGGCGATCCTTTGGAACATGCTGGATTGGCGGTTTGCAGCCGTCACCGGCGCCACAATCATCATCTACGTGACGTTCACAAAATACGTCACCACTTGGCGCTTGGGCATCCGTCGGACCATGAATGAGGAAGACAGCCGCGCCCATTCCAAGGCCGTCGATAGCCTGCTGAACTTCGAAACAGTCAAATATTTCAACGCCGAAAAACATGAGGCCGGGCGCTTCGATCAAGCGCTCGGCGCATACGAGAAAGCCGCTGTCAAAAGTTCGCTCTCGCTCTCGGTGCTTAATGTGGGTCAGGCGGTCATTATCTCAATCGGCCTTGTTGCCGTGATGATGATGGCGGCGGTCGGCATCCAGAAAGGCACGATGACGCTGGGCGAATTCGTGATGGTGAACGCTTATCTGATCCAGCTCTATCAACCGCTCAATATGTTTGGGTTTGTGTACCGTGAGATCATGCAGGCGCTGATCGACATGGAGAAAATGTTTAGCCTGCTAGATGTGAAGCCGGAAGTACCGGACAAGCCAAACGCGCCGCAGCTGACTGTGGCCGAAGGGGCTATCGCGTTTGAGGATGTGCATTTCGCCTATGATCCACGCCGGCCCATCTTGCAGGGCGTCTCGTTTCAGGTTCCTGCTGGTAAAACGGTTGCGGTCGTTGGCCCGTCCGGTGCGGGTAAGTCCACCATTGGGCGGCTGCTATATCGGTTCTATGACGTGCAAAAGGGCCGGATCACGATTGACGGCCAGGACCTGCGAGACGTTGATCAAACCAGTGTGCGCGCCGCCATTGGCACCGTGCCGCAGGATACGGTGCTCTTCAACGATTCCATTCTCTACAACGTGCTCTACGGTCGCCAGGATGCGTCGCCTGAGGAGGCCAAAGAGGCCGCGCGCCTTGCCCGTATCGCGGACTTTGTGGAAAGCTTGCCAGACGGGTGGGACGCAGAAGTTGGTGAGCGCGGATTGAAGCTTTCCGGTGGTGAAAAGCAACGCGTCGCCATCGCTCGCACGATCCTGAAAAACCCACCGATTCTGATTTTGGACGAAGCGACTTCGGCCCTGGATACCGCGACGGAGCGGGAAATTCAGACCAATTTGGAAGAACTTGCTGAAGGTCGCACAGCCATCGTCATCGCCCATAGACTTTCTACCGTGGTCAATGCGGACGAAATCCTGGTCTTCCAAGGCGGCAAGATCGTGGAGCGTGGGACGCACCGGGTATTGATGGCAAAGACTGGCGTATACGCTGAAATGTGGACCCGTCAGCAGGAAGACCGGGAGACTGCGGAAGCGGCGGCGGATTAGAACCTCCACGCACGGCCAAGTGACAGAATCACTGCCGCGCGATAGGCTTCCCCGTCACTCGGCATGAACGGCGGGATGGGTTTAATGGCGGCGGAAACTGAAATCAGCGAAATCGCAATCGTCGATATGGGGCCGCTGGCTGGCGGCGACGAAGCGGGTCGCAAAACGGTCGCGGAAGCGCTTCAGCAAGCGCTGGAAACGGCGGGATTTCTGATCCTCACGAACCATGGCGTGCCGCAAAACCTGATCGAACGCACATTCGGCGAAGCCAAGCGCTTTCACGATCAGTCGATGGACGCCAAGCTTGCGGTGATGATGAACGCCCATAGCAACGGCTATATGGCAATGAACCGCTATAATGTCCGCACGTCTAGCGTCAGTGAGGACACCGCAAAGCCAGATCGCAACGAAGCGTTCTTTATGAAGCGGGAACGGGCGGCGGATGATCCGATGGTGCTCGCTGGCAGACGCTTTGCAGGGCCGAATGAATGGCCGGTCGATTTGCCGGGCTTCAAGGAAACGGTGCTGGAATACACGAATGCGGTGGAGGCGATGACGCAGCGCCTGCTGCCTGCGCTCGCCGTATCGCTCGACATGCCGGCCAATGGCTTCGATGCCGCTTTTGCCGAGTGCATGTTCACATTTCGACTATCGCATTACCCGCCAGTCCCAGCCCAAGAAGCCGGGCAGTACGGGATAGCGCCCCATTCTGACGCGAGCTTTATGACGTTCCTACCGCAATCTGGCGTGCCGGGTTTGCAAATCCGGGTGGGCGAGGATAGATGGCTGGATGTGCCTTATGTCCCGAATTCCTTCGTCGTGAACGCTGGCGATACCCTGCAGCGCTGGTCCAACGGCCGGTATAAATCCACGCCGCACCTTGCATTGCCGCCAACCGGCCAGCCGCGCTACGCGATCCCATATTTCTTCGCGCCGCACCTGGATACGGTGATCGACTGTCTGCCGTCCTGCCAAGGGCCGGGCAATCCGCCGCAATATCCGCCGATCACGTACAGCGATTGGCTCGCGTGGTGGTACGACCAGAACTACAATACGGACGATCAGGCTGATTTGGCCAAGACGTAGGCTGCCTTACTCCGCCTTGCCCCACCCGCCAGCGCCAGGCGATTCGACCAGCGCCATGGA
>CAJXVF010000039.1 GCA_913060845.1 uncultured Alphaproteobacteria bacterium
GGACGCTGAGGCCAAGAGAGTCAGCCAGATCGTCTTCGTCATGAATGTTGGACGCGGCTTCCGCGACACGGGTCGGGAACACGTTCTCACCCAGCAGCACCAGTTCAATGGAGCGGCGAAGCGCTTCCGGGGACATGCTGCGGGACAGCAGGCCGTCTAAGCCAGCGCGGAGGGCGGTCGAAAGATCGCCAGCGCTTGGGCTGGTCAGAACGCCGGCCACATACTGTGCGCCAGAGCGGCGCATTTCGTGGGCGACCCGGGCCAGAGCTTCCGGCGAAAGGCCGTCTGCAACGACGATGGCAAGATCCAGGGGCTCATCGCCTTCATGGATCACAGAAAGCTCGAAATCCGTGAGCATCTGCTCAAGACCGTGACGGAAGAGTGCGTCGTCGCCGATGACAGTGACGCGGCCTGCGCCGGTATCCGCATTGGCAGCGGTGTTGGCGTTGGCGGTAGCTTCTGAATTGATCGGCGTATGGTTCAGCATAGTCACCGGCTCCTTTGGCAGAACGTTGGTTCAAGCCAAAAGGAGCAAGGGTTATGCCAATGGCGCCAAGCCTGGGCGGCGCAAATGCGCAAGCCCATGGATTCTGGGCGGTTCCGAGGTTTTACGCCCTATAAAACGGCGGAATTCTGCTGTTTACTTTTAGCGCTATGCCAGAATTCCTCGCAAAACGCTTTGCAAATTGCAAACAGCTTTGCATTTTGCATTGCAGCCTGGGAATCGCGCCACGCAATTTGCGCTTTGCGATTACGCCGCGCGAATTCTGGGGCCGATTGTATAGCCAAGACCAAAGTTTAGCGGCGTCAGCTTAAGCGCTCCGAGTGCAGCTGTAGACGCATCGGGGTTACCAATCGAGCGACGGATGTCACCTACGCGCGGTGGCCCAAACTTGATTTCAGGCTGTGTGTCGAACACAGCGCCGATTGTGTTTGCAAGACTTTGGATATCCGTCGGTTGGCCGGTGCATACATTGTAGACCCGTGCGGAGGTATCAGCGTGCTTCATTGCCTTTATTAAACGCCGGACCACGTCTGCCACGTAGACAAAGTCCCGTTCCTGGCCGCCGTCGCCGAAGATCGTGATTGGTTTTCCGGCACTGATCCGATCACAGAAGATCGAGATGACACCGGAATAGGGTGATTTCGGGTCTTGGCGTGGGCCGTAGACATTAAAAAACCGGAGCCCCATCGTCGGCACGCCATGGACGCCGCCTGCCACCCGCGCATGCAGTTCACAGCCAAGCTTGTCGGCACCATAGGCATTAAGCGGATGGGTCGTGGCGTCCTCTTTCAAGGGCGTGTTGGGGTTGTCGCCGTATACAGCGGCTGGAGACGCATAGACTACTGGGATCGGCCCGGTCGCTCTAGCAGCATCCAGAATGGCGATTGTGGCGGACTGGTTCACCCGGTGCGTCGCCAGCCATTCCATATTGGCGCGTTCTACAGATGCTACGGCGGCAAGGTGGAAACAGCCGTCCATTCCGTCCATGGAGCGGAGCGCTACAACGGGGTCTGATGCGTCACCGATCATAAGCTGGGCCGCATCCGGTGCGTTCGCCAGCTGGCCGGTGGAGAGATGATCCAGAATGCGTACGCTGTGCCCTGCCGCGATTAGTCCGTCCGCCAGATGGGAGCCGATAAACCCGCAGCCCCCAGTCACCAAGTATTTCGCCATGTCGTCCTCGCCGAAAATCAGGGCAATCGGATGACGGCCCTGGCGAGTAGAGTGACGGCGTAAGTTTGACGAGCGGTTACCGCAGAACATGGTCGGACATTTGTAAGCTTTTTACTGGATGCTTATGGCCGTATCGATTTGGCCGCGCTCACTATGTGTGTGCGTCAGGAGTAGATGATGTTTCAAACGGCTTCGCGCACCATGATAGAGGGCATGCCAGCACTACCGGTTGCCCCTTGGCAGGAAGCGTTTGGGTTAGGGATGATCGCAGTTCTGTGCATTGGCCTGACGGCGATCCTGTTTTCTATGGTGCTTGCCCGCGGCGTTCTAACCATGCGCCGTAACCGCCGAAGCATTCGGGCGGAACAGACCGCAGGCGCGGTGCTGGACATAAGCTTCCTGGAGAACCTAGCCCGTGCGACCCCGCCACAGCGGATGGGCGCACTTATGTATGCAATGGTTCGGGATTGCCGGGGCCGTATTTTGGATGTCCGTGAGGCAGCGCGCGCTGGCGATCTAGACCGTCTGCAAAGAGAATCATCCGCGCTTGCCCATTCCTGCGATGCATTCGGCGCAACAGGTTTAGCGCACCATGCCCGGGGCCTGTTTTTTGCGGTTAGGGATCAGGCGTTTGATGAGGCAGGGCGACCCAGGCTTATCTGCATGCGACGGTGATCACCAGCGGCCCTTGGCTGATAACGATCCTAGCGCTCGCGGGCGTGGCGTATTTGACGGAGGGCGTGGTTGATCCAAGCCATGCGCTCGCGTTCAGAACGGTGCTGATCTAGACGTTCTGCATCACGCTCTGTTTGACAGGCGGGCCGACAATGGTCGCCTCCCGGATGATGGCGGACATGATCTTTGCCCGGCGAATGGGCGAAGCATCTAGCCTGATTGTGGCGCTATATGCGGTGTCGCTTGGTGCGTCACTGCTCGTTGCCGCACCTCTATTCTTCTTGATTGCAGACCTCTCGCTCAGTGCCTCTGTCGCTGCTGTGGTGAATTTTGGACTGGTCGCGGCCGTATGGGCCGGGGCCACGTTCATCACCGCGCTAAAGGATTATTGGACGATCACCATCGCCTTTGCCGTCGGTATGATAATGGCATTCGTCATGGCGCTCTGGCTTGGCGGCATGTACCAGACGTCAGGCTTGTTGTGGGGCTTTAACATCGGCCTTGGCGCAATCGCTTTTGCATTGCTGGGGCGCATTTTGGCGGAATATCCGTCTGACGTGCGCAACGTGCAAAATCTCGGCAAGCGTCTGCGGCCGCTCTGGCCTTATCTCGTTGTTGGTGCGCTGCATAATCTTGGCGGATGGTCGGACAAATGGATCATGTGGTGGACAGCACCAGAAGCGCAGAGCGCGATCAACCTGCCGTTTTATTCCCATTATGACGGGGCGATGTTCGCGGCATATCTCACCATGATCCCGGCGCTGGCCGCATTTACGTTGCATGTGGAGACCGGGTTCTTCGAACGCTACCGTCGCTTCTACGACGACATCGCCGATCACGCGACGCTGCCAGAAATCACCCGCGCCCATAAGAATTTGATGGAAACACTGTTCGGTGGTCTTCGGAACCTTGTGGTTCTGCAAGCGGCTGTAACAGTGACCGCACTGCTCGCGGTGCCGACACTGGTGGAAATGCTGGATATGGATTTCCGGCAGGTCGGCATGCTGCGTTTCGGTATTTTGGGTGCGGCGTTTCATATGCTGATCGTCGTGGCGACGATTCTGCTTTGCTATTTTGATCTTCGGTACGACAACATGCGCCTGCAGGCCGTGTTCCTTGGAACGAACGTCATCGGTGCCATTGGCTCAATCGCTGCCGGATTCCCATTCTACGGCTACGGCTATTTCCTGGCAGCCATGGTGACGGCGCTTTACGGGCTGTGGTTGGTTTATCGCCGCGTCGGCAAGTTGCCCTACATCACCTTCGTGACGAACAACCCATCCCTCCGCTCGAATGCGGACGCTTTAATCTAGCAGGCGGTTTACCTGTGCCCTAAAACGGCATATCTCCCAAGCAGAAGTCATTCAGCTGGAGCTTTGCGATATGGTGCGTTTAACGAAAATTTATACCCGCGGCGGTGATGGCGGGCTGACGTCTCTGGCGTCTGGCGAGCGTCGCCCGAAGCATGATTTCCGGGTCGCGGCTTACGGTGCCGTTGATGAAGCCATGAGCGCCATTGGCGTCGCACGCTTGCATACAGAGGGCGAGCTGGACGCTATGTTGGCGCGCATTCAAAACGACCTCTTTGATGTTGGTGCGGATTTAGCGACACCGCCGAAGGAAGGCGAGGACCAGCCAAGCGGCCTGAGGGTCGTGGATGCCCAGGTTGATCGGCTTGAGCAGGAAATCGATGGGCTTAACGCAAACCTGGCACCGCTCAACTCATTCGTTTTGCCGGGCGGGACGCCTGCTGGCGCACATCTACACATGGCTCGCGCCCTTACCCGGCGTGCAGAGCGTGAAGCGACGCGGTTGGCGGCGGAAGAACCGGTCAGCCCCCCGGCGATCAAATATTTGAACCGCCTCTCTGACCTGCTCTTCCAGATGGCGCGCCATGCCAATGACGACGGAGCCAATGATGTGCTCTGGGTTCCGGGCGCCAATCGCTAAAACGGGACTTAGTCCGGCATATCTTCCGGGCGCCAAAGCATCATGGCGGTCAAAGTGACAATGACGGCGACGACGGCGGCAAGGCCGGTTAAGCCGGGCATGCTGTTTGCCAAAACGGGTTCATTTGTGATGATCATTAGGGATGCCATCAGGCTAAAAAAGGCGACGGGAAGCAACATCGCTTAAGACCTCGCGAATTATGATTAGGCCGACAGAATGTCCGCCCTTCGTACGGTCTTAGATGTATCGCGATTTAGGCCTAACTCCTTATGGGCGAAGGTATTAGACCATTGGGCTTGGCACCATTGGGGAATGGTCTCTAATGGCGGTGCCTTTGATGCAAAGGGCTGAATACCGCCCTCTAACTTAGATATCGGGCTTTGATATGGGCCTTGAAGGCGTCGCTGCTTAAGGGTGCGCCGGTCGCTGCTTGCAGCAGATCATTGCTGGACGGATAGATGCGCCCCATACCGTGGACATTGTCCCGCATCCACGCTGTTAGCGGCGCATAATCACCTTTGGCCAGTGCCCCATGCAGGTCATCCGCACCAATGCTGTCGGACGCTGCTCGGAACAATTGCGCCGCCGCCATAGCGCCCAGCGTATAGGTTGGGAAATAGCCGAACGCACCATCATACCAGTGGATATCTTGCAGGCAGCCGTTCCGGTCATCCGGCGGATCAAGAGCTAAGCTTTCGACGACACGCTGGTTCCATGCGGCGGGCAGGTCGGCTGGGGCGAGTTCGCCGCTGATCAGCGCCTGCTCTAACTCAAAGCGGAGAATGACATGTAGCGGATATGTTGCCTCGTCAGCATCCACGCGGATATAGCCAGGCGAGACCTTCAACAACGACTGGGATACGGCTTCGCCGGTGATGTCAGCGCCCGCAGCATCAGACAATAGCTTGGCCAGATAGCGCGACATGGCGGCGGTGCGTCCGGCCTGCATTTCGTAGCTCAGCGATTGGCTTTCATGCACAGCCATCCCAGCGTCGTCGCCAACAGGTTGGCCGCGCCAATCGAGCGGTTGCCCCCGCGTATAAGCCGCATGCCCAGCTTCGTGCAGCACGGCCATCATGCCGGTCAATGCATCGTCAGGGTTCCAGCGTGCCGTGATGCGGGCATCGTCCGGTGTACCGGTGGAGAATGGATGCAGGCTATCGTCCAGGCGACCATGGTCGAAGTCGAAACCGATAGATTTCAGCAGGCCCTGTGCTGCCTCACGCTGCGCGGCGACGGGCGCTTTGATGGCGCGACCCTCGCCCCAAGTTTTCTGGCGTTCAACAATTTCGGGGATCGTATCGCCAAGGAAAGTGCGCAGGTCATCGAAGACCGGTTCAATATCCGCAATTCGGCGGCCCGGATCATACTGCTCAAGCAGGGCGTTATAGGGGGACAGGCCAAGCGCTTCGCCGAGCGCGCTTGCTTCCTCGCGCACCAGTTTCACCAGTTCCGTAAAAGCCGGCAACGCCAAAGCGAAATCGCTCGCCGGGCGGGCAACGCGCCACGCCGTCTCAGACAAGTTCTTTGCGCGGGAGAGGGCGCCGACCAAGTCAGCCGGTATAGCCGTCGTCATAAGATAGTTGCGCTGCATTTCCCGGAAATTTGCAGCCCGCCATGGGTCTTCTGCAGAACTAGCACCTTCAGCTTCTGCTTTAGCCAAAAGATCGCCAGTGATGTCGGACGCAATCAGCTCATGGGAGATTTCAGCCAGTGCTGCGAGCTGTTCGGCGCGCGCACTGGCCCCGCCGGGCGGCATGGTGACGCTCTGGTCCCAGTGGAGCCAGCCGGACGCTTCGTCGACGCGGTTTGCACGGGCGAAGCGGGCGGCGAGGGCGTCATATGATGTGCTCATGAAACTTAGTCGTCCCCTGATTCCTGGCCGCCTCGGCGGCGGGACGGTGGTGTGATGCGGATTTGTGCGATCTGGTTGCGGACCCGTCGCAGAATGCGGAACCGGTAGCCGTAGAATTCAAAGGTTTGCCCAGCATCTGGCAGCAAGCGTGCTTCGTGCATGATCAAGCCACCGACGGTGGTTGCGTCGTCGTCTGGCAGGTCCCAATCCAGCTCCCGGTTAAGGTCGCGGATGGCGGTCACGCCGGGTGCCACGTAGCTACCGTCCGGCTGCATGCGCACACCGGCGAGCGGAAGGTCGTGCTCGTCAGCGATGTCGCCGACGATTTCTTCCAGAATATCTTCAAGCGAAACAACGCCCATGAAGACGCCATATTCATCCACGACCAGCGCGAAATGCTCCCGCCGGCGCCGGAATGCCTGGAGTTGATCCAGTAGCGTTGTTGATTCGGGCACAAACCATGCAGGGGATGCGATCTCTTGTAGATCTAAGTGGCTGGCGTCCCCACCAGCGGCATGGACCGCACGTAGTAGCGCTTTGGCATGGAGAACACCGACGATGTTTTCCTGGGTGTCCCGCATAATTGGAATGCGGGTGTAGGGGCTCGCCAGCACTTCCGCGACGATTTCTTCAGATGGCCTGTCGCCATCTACCATCACGACGTTGCGGCGGTGGGTCATCACCTCCTCGACCTCGAGGTCAGCCAACTCCAGAATGCTTTTCAGCATCTTGCGTTCGGACTCGGTCTCCGCATCTGTGCCGTGGTGCAATTCGATCGCGCCGCGGAGAGCCTCTTCGCGTTCCTCATCCAGTGTCTCGCGGCGGAGCGCTGCATTGGGCTTGTCGCCAAGTAGGTACAGAACTGCCCGAACGACCTTCTGAACGGCCTTCGCTATCGGTGAGAACACAGCCACGACCAACCGCACGATGGGTGCCACGGCGAGCGCGGATTTGTCTGGATGGTTGATCGCGAATGTCTTTGGCAAAACTTCGGCGAAGACAAGAATAAGCAGCGTCATTACGCCGGTCGCGTATACGACGCCAGTTTCGCCAAAGAGCTTGATCGCGAGGCTCGTGGCCAATGACGCCGCCAGGATGTTGACCAGGTTATTGCCAAGTAGCAGTGCGCCCAGAAGGTCTTCCTTCCGGTCGCTCAACCGGCGGACAACGCCCGCCCGTGCGTTGCCTTTACGGGCTAGGTGATGCATGCGCGGCCGAGAAACCGCCGTCAGCGCGGTCTCAGAGCCAGAGAAAAATGCGGACAACGCAATCAGCGCCAAGACAGCGCCGATTGTCAGCCAGATTTCCAGGTCAACATCCAGAAAGAATTCTTCCATCAGGGGGTCAACGCCTCTGCCAAGGTTTCACGGACAAGATTTGCATCAGCATCCGCCGCCACAAAAGATTGGCCGATGCCGCGCGCTAGAATGAGCGTCAGTTTGCCATCGAGCGCCTTTTTATCCTTTTGCATCCGGCCAAGCAGGTCATCCACGGTTGGGATTGGGCGGTTGCCGGAAAGGTCAGGACGGGCTGGCAGGCCGGAAGCCACCAAGCTTTCTTCGACCGCACCTGCGACTTCGGGGTCGCAGAGGCCAAGCTTGACCGAATGCCGGAAAGCTAGCGCCATGCCGATGGCGACACCTTCACCGTGGAGCAATCCGCCGTCATATCCGGCTTCAGCTTCAAATGCGTGGCCGAAGGTATGGCCTAGATTCAGGAGCGCGCGGCGCCCGGCTTCGCGTTCATCTGCCGCCACAACCTCAGCCTTAGACCTACAGCATTCAGCAACCGCGTAGGCCATCAGCGCTTTATCGCCTGCCAGTGCGGCTTGGCCATTTTCGTTCAGCCAGTCGAAGAAATCTGGGCGGTCGATCAGGCCGTATTTCACGACTTCTGCGTAGCCCGCCAGCAGTTCCCGGCGCGGCAGGCTGTCCAGCATGTCCAAATCAGCCAGCACGAGCTTCGGCTGATGAAATGCGCCGATCAGGTTCTTGCCGGCAGCAGCATTGATCGCGGTTTTACCGCCGACGGAGCTATCGACCTGGGCCAGCAGCGTTGTTGGGATCTGAATTAAATCCAACCCGCGCAGCAGGACCGATGCAGCAAACCCTGCCAGATCACCGATCACGCCGCCGCCAAGTGCAACAATGGTCGTCCGCCGGTCAATGCCAAGCGCCAAAGCCTTCTCAAGCACTCCGGAGAACGTCTGAAAGCCTTTGCTGGCCTCGCCCGCTGGCACTTCGATCACATCGGTGCGGAAGCCGGCTGCATCCAAGCTGGCGTTGAGCGTAGCGCCATGGATTTTGGCCACTGAAGCATCCGCAATCACAATCAGCCGGTTCTGCGGGTTGATGGCGCGGATGCGCTGGCCCGCCTCCGCCAATAAGCCCTGGCCAATGGCGATTTCATAGCTGCGGTCGCCCAGCGCTACGGGGACGATCAGGGTGTCAGTCATGGATTGGCTCACGAATTACGGGGCTCACGTTCGGCGCTCCGCTTGGAAATCATACTCGTCGTCATTGGCTTGGTGCGCTGCCCCATGGGCGATGAGCGCGTCTTCTACCTGCTCAGCAGTTAAATCGGGAGACCATTCGCCGCTTTCAATGATGATGTCTGCTTCGCTGTAGGAAGGCGTGCGGGAGGCCAATAGCTTCTCTAACTCCGCCTTTGGGTCCTCCACGAACAGCATTGGGCGGTTGGCCCGGCGGAGGACGCGGCGGTAGAGCGTTTCAAGGTCCGTCTTCAGCCAGATAGAGGCTGCAGATGCCTTTGTCGCTGCGCGCGTTTCATCATTGACGAAAGCGCCCCCGCCCATGGCCAGAACATGGGGTTCGTCCTCTAGCAGACGCGCGATCACCTTGCGCTCGCCATCCCGGAATTCTTCCTCGCCATATGTGGCGAAGATTTCGGGGATGGTGCGGCCGGCGGCGCGTTCGATTTCTTCGTCAGCGTCCACGAATCGGGCACCGACCCGCGTGGCTAGCCTGCGGCCAATCGTGCTTTTGCCGGCACCCATCATGCCGACGAGCGCTACAGTTCGGGTTAAACGGTTCAAACTCTCATCCAAATTCGGGCGACCGGTGATGTTTGCCTCGACATACGGTCATCGAATCGCCATGGTTTGGCCGCGTTATAGCAGAGGTTCCGGGATTGCGGTTAAGAGAAGCGCCAAGGGGCGTTTAAGGGAGCAAGTTAAGTGATCAGTCGGTTTTTCGGATTTTTAGCGGCGGCGCTTGTAGTCGTCTCCGTTGGTGGGGCCATATTCTTGGCGTACTGGGATATTCCAGCGCCCAGGTCGACGGTTGAAAAGGTGCTGCCCAATGCGCGTTTTCCTGACTAAATTTCTTCTGGTTCTGGCCTTCGCCACCGGGTTGAGCGCCCATGCATCGGCGCAGAGCGGCATCGTGCGCACACTTCAGCTTGATGGTGGGTTTGATCCGGCGGCAGTTGGTGCGATTGATCCATCTGACGCTGAACTGGCCGCAAACTTGTGGCGCGGTGCGGACCGTGCGGACATGGCGCGACTGATCGCAGGCCTGCCTGCTCGTATTCAGTCGGCGACCCTGGCTGATTTGGCGCGCCGCACATTGGCCGTCGCCGCTAAACCACCGGAAGGGGCTAAGACGGCTCCTGGGTTTGCTGAAAGCCGCGCAGAAGCATTGCTGGCAATTGGTCAGGCGGACCTTGCGTCCCGCTTGCTCGCTGGTATTCCGAAGTCCAGCCGTAGCGAGGCGGCGGATGTATTGCTGCTGAATGCCAGCCTGCTCGCCCGTGACAATGCGGGCGCTGTCTCTTATACACATCTCCGAGCCCACGAGACCTCTCTACATCTCGT
>CAJXVF010000040.1 GCA_913060845.1 uncultured Alphaproteobacteria bacterium
TCGGCAGCGTCAGATGTGTATAAGAGACAGAATCGGACGGTCCGGCGCGTGGATCGTAAATTCGCGGACAGTCGCGCCATCAACTTCAGTTGTCTCATGCCATTCGAGCTTCATGTCAGCGGGCTTCCTCTGTGGGCGTCCAAACCAAGTTCATCTTGACAGGAAACCGCGAGCGGCGATCCTTTGTCCAGCAGATAAAATTGGATGTGATCATGGATTGGGGAATTCCCCTGCCGCATCTGGGGCGCCAGGTAGACCGGAAAACGCTGATACACTTCGCGCAGACGGCTGAACGTCTTGGCTGCCATTCCGCTTGGGTGAGCGATCACATCTGCTGGCCTGCTGAGTTCGCATCCAAATATCCCTATACGGATGATGGCTCGTTTGCGCCCTCGCCGGATATGGGCTGGCTAGACGCCATCAGCACGCTGACCTTTGTCGCCGCCTGTACCGAAACGATTCGCCTTGGCACGACCGTCCTGATCCTGCCCTATCGCCAGCCAGTGCAAACCGCCAAGCAGATCGCGAGTTTGGACGTGCTGTCAGAAGGCCGCGCGATCCTGGGTGTCGGCGTTGGGTGGATGGCGGAGGAGGCGAGCGTGCTCGGCATGCCTTGGGATAAGCGCGGCGCGCGATCTGACGAACAGCTTGAAATCTTCCGCCGCCTATTCACCGAACGCGAGCCATCATTTGACGGCGAATTCTACAGCTTCCCCAAAGTTGGATTTGAGCCGAAGCCGATACAAACACCGCTGCCCATCTGGGTTGGCGGCTCCAGCCCAGCCGCTTTCCGCCGTGTCGCCCAGTACGGGCATGCCTTCCATGCGGCATTCCAACCGCCAGATGTGATTGCCAGCGAATGGACCGCAGTGCAGCGTGAATGTGAGGCTGCCGGGCGGGAGCCTGGTGAAGTATCCCTCTCTCTCAGAATCTTCCTCGATCCTGCGGCCGTTATGGACCCAGATAAGTCCATCGCCGGATCAAAAGACCAAATGCTGGAAATGATTGCGCGGCTTCAGGCGATAGGCGTCACGCACCTGTTGCTGGACCCCGTCGCGCGCGGCGGTGTGCAAGCCAGGCTTGATGCGCTCACCCGGTTCATGGAAGACGTGGCACCCCACGTCGCTGTCTGAGCCATGAATAACAGCTGGCGGGAAGAAACGGAGACTATCGGCGCTCTACCCGCCTATGCCGCCCGCCGGTTTGGCAATACCGAAGGCCTGCTATTTCAAGGCAAGCGCTATAGCTTTTCCGAAATCGACACTGAGGTTGATCTAGCCGCCCGCGCCCTCATGGCAGCCGGCGTTGCGGCTGGAGACCATGTGGCGCTCTGGCTGAATAATTCCGATGATTGGGTCTTCATCCTGTACGCGGTCACAAAGATCGGCGCAGTGCTGGTGCCGATCAACACACGCTTTCGGACCCATGATCTGGAGTACGTGCTGCGCCAATCAGACAGCACCATGCTAATCACCCATGATACTTCTGGCCCGATTGACTACCTCGCAATGGTCCGGGAGGTGGTGGCATTGCCAGACACCGGCGATACAGTCAGCGACCCAGCATTTCCCAAGCTTCGCAAGGTGGTAATCCGCGGTGATAGCGCTCCCGGCATTGTGTCATGGGAAAGTTTGAAAGCAGAGGCTTCCGCCGTTAGCGCAGAAGCCCTCGCTGACCGGAGCGTTGCGGTTCATCCGAAAGACACCGCACTCATCATGTACACGTCCGGCACTACGGGCTTTCCGAAAGGCGCGATGCATAGCCATATCGGCATCCGCAACGTGGAAGAGCGCGCCTACCGCATGGCCATGACGCCGTCGGACGCAATCATGGGCTATCTACCGCTGTTTCATATGTTCGGATTTTCTGAGGCTGCGATGATGTCACTCGTCACAGGCGCCCGCCAGATCATCACCGAAACCTATGACCCCGCTGAATGCCTGGACCTGATCGAAACCGAGCGGGCCACCATCATCCATGGCTTTGAGGCCCACATCAAAACCCTCTGTGAGGAGCAGGAGCGCCGCCCACGCGACCTCACCTGCCTGCGCACCGGCGTATTCGCAGCTGGACCCAAAAGTGCCACGCCCGTGCTGTATCGCGCCGACGAAACGCTGGCACCGGTAAAATCCGTATCGGGCTTCGGCATGACAGAGATATGGATCGGAGCCTCTTTCACGGCCCTCGATGATGACGATGAGCGGCGGTATGAATCTTCAGGCTATCCAGGCCTCGGGTACGAAATGCGGGTCGCTGACTTGCAGTCCGGCGCGCCGTTGGGCATAGGCGAAGAAGGTGAGCTGCAATTGCGCGGTCGATACTTGATGCAAGGCTATTTCAAAAAGCCGGAGGAAACCGCTGCCGCCTATACCGCAGACGGTTGGTTCAAAACCGGTGATGCCGCTATCTGGCTTGACGACGGCTACATCCGCTTTCTTGGCCGTTATAAAGACATGCTGAAAGTCGGCGGCGAGAACGTTGATCCGATGGAGGTCGAGGGTCTCCTTCTGGCACATCCGGACATCTGCCAAACAGCGGTGGTTGGCTGTGCGGATGAAACATTCGGTGAGATTGCTGTGGCATATGTCCAACTGGAACCCGGCGTCCAGATGTCTGCGGACGAAGTGATCGCCCACTGCCGTGGGAAAGTGGCCAGCTTCAAACTGCCGAAGCAGGTCGTTTTTCTGGAAGGCTTTCCGATGACCGCATCAGGCAAAATCCGCAAGGTGGACCTGCGCACAGATGCTGCCGATCGGTTCAATCCGCGCTAGGCGGCGCGTGGGATGCTTTCAGACATGCGGCCCTGGAAATAGGGCAGAACTCTGTCGGCGAATATCCGCGCAGCATCCGCATGGGGATATCCGGAGAGGCAGAAGCTGGTGCATCCGGCGTCTACAAACTCATCCAATGTCGCCGCCACCTGCTCAGGATTACCAACAACCGCAACGCCGGCACCTGATCGCACCATAGAAATGCCTGTCCAAAGATGGGGATGAATTTTTAAGCTATTCCCGCTCTCCTCAAGCAGCCGCCATACGTCCCTATTCGCGGCAGATGTGCGGCGGATGCCTTCTGCAGACGCCTGTCCGCCATGCATGTTAGCGAGCTCGAACTTCGTTGCGCCCGCGATCAGGCGCTCTGCGGCCACCCAGGCTTCCTCTTCCGTCTCCCTGCACACAATCTGTAGCCGCATGCCGAACTGAATCTGATCAGCCCGACCATACTTAGCGGCACGGGCGCGGACATCCTTAATCTTCTCTGCAATTCCGGCAGGCCTATCGCCCCAGAACAGGTGCACGGTTGAATGCTTGGCCGAAATCTCCAACGCCTGATCTGAGCCGCCACCAAGGAAAAACGGCGGGTGCGGTGCCTGCAGCGGTTTGGGCTCCATCAACGCGCTGATCTGATAATGCTTCCCTTGATGATCAATCGGACTAACCGCGGCCCAAAGCGCCTTCATGATCTGGACTTCTTCATCCATTTTCTCGTAGCGGATTTCCTTGGTGTCCGGCACGCCATCGGCCCGCGTATCATCATCATTGATACCGGCAATTAGATTTATGCAAAGCCGCCCGCCAGATAGCTGATCCAGCGTCGCATACATCTTCGCTGACAATACGGGGTTGCAGTAGCCGGACCGAAGCGCGATCAGTGGGGCAATGTTGTTCGTACGCGCCGCATAATAGGAGCCAACGACGGTCGCCTCCCAGCAGGTCGCGTTCACCGGCATCAGCATATAAGAAAAGCCACCGCCATCGACGACATCCACGACCTCATCAAAGAGCGCGCGTGATTGCGGCAGCCGTTGGGCCGGGTCAGCAAGGCACGTGCTATCGCCGCTGGTGGGTAGGAACCAGCCAAACGTAATGGGAGGTATCGCCATAACAAAAAGCTCCGAAGGCCATTAAGACCTTCAGAGCTTAGCGTTTCGTCAGAGATAGGGAAGGGTCACTGGGATACCCAGGACCAGAAGCGCCTTATGCGGCGGCTTCTTGGCCCTCGTCATCCATGCCAGACGGGCCAGAGTCTTGGCCGCGTGCTTCTTCATCCCGGTCCATCAATTCGATGACAGCCATTGCAGCCGCATCGCCGTAGCGGAAGCCAGCTTTCATGATGCGGGTATAACCACCCGGGCGTGCGCTATAACGCGGGCCCAGTACATCAAACAGCTTCTTAACCATGGCTTCGTCTTGGACACGAGCAATGGCCAAACGGCGAGACGCGAGGTCTCCGCGCTTCGCCAGCGTGATCAACCGCTCAGCAACCGGGCGCAAAGTTTTCGCCTTTGGCAGAGTAGTGATGATCTGTTCGTGCTTGATCAGCGCCGCCACCATGTTCTGCAACATGGCTTTACGGTGGCTGCTGGTGCGGCCCAGTTTACGGGGTCCCTTGCGATGACGCATGGTCTCTATTCCTAATTCTTATTGTTGCTTAATCGAGCTGCTTAGAACGGCTCTTCGAGGCGCCGGGCCAGATCGTCGATGTTCTCAGGCGGCCAGTTCGGGATCTCCATGCCAAGGTGCAGACCCATCTGCTCCAGAACATGCTTGATCTCGTTCAGGGACTTCCGACCAAAGTTCGGGGTACGGAGCATCTCGCCTTCAGTCTTCTGCACCAGATCGCCGATGTAGATGATATTATCATTCTTGAGGCAGTTGGCAGAGCGGACACTGAGTTCTAGCTCTTCCACACGACGCAGCAGATTCTTGTTGAACGGCAGATCAGGTGCGACTTCGCGCTCAACAGCTTCCTTCGGCTCTTCGAAGTTAATGAAGAGCTGCAGTTGGTCCTGAAGGATTCGCGCGGAGAACGCCACAGCATCTTCCGGAGTCAGCGCGCCATTAGTTTCGACCCGCAAAGAAAGCTTGTCGTAGTTCGTGACCTGGCCAACGCGGGTGTTTTCCACCTGGAACGAAACCTGACGAACGGGGCTGTAAATCGCATCAACCGGGATCAAGCCAATTGGTGCATCTTCAGCGCGGTTCTGCGCGGCGGGCACGTAGCCTTTGCCGTTCTCGACCGTCATTTCCATGTGAACCGAAGCGCCGTCATCCAGCGTACAGATCACGAGGTCTGGATCCATTACTTCGATATCAGCGCCAGCTTCAATCTGGCCAGCGGTCGCAACTCCAGGACCCGTCGCATCCAACGTGATGCGCTTCGGGCCTTCAGCATGCATGCGCAAGCCCATGGACTTGATATTCAGAACGATGTCAGTGACATCTTCACGAACGCCAGGAATGGACGAGAACTCATGCAGCACACCGTCAATCTGAACGGAGGTTACAGCAGCGCCCTGCAGAGAGGAGAGCAATACGCGACGCAGGCCATTACCCAACGTCACGCCAAAGCCGCGCTCCAGCGGTTCCGCAACGACGGTGGCCACGCGGGACGCATCCCCGCCTGCTTCGATCTCAAGCTTGGACGGCTTGATCAGAGTTTGCCAATTATTCTGCATGAGGACAGCGAGCCTCCCCTATGTGCATTACAACCGCCAGGGGCCGGGAAGCCCACTGGCGGTATAAGAAATTAGCACGGCAGCCCAGATGGGCGCGCGCCACAAAAGCCTTAGACGCGGCGACGTGCGCGAGCGCGGCAACCGTTATGCGGGATCGGCGACACATCGCGGATCGACGCAATCTGGAAACCAGCAGCCTGCAGAGCCCGCAGAGCCGACTCACGCCCAGAACCCGGGCCGCGAACCTCAACGTCGAGGTTGCGCATACCATGTTCCATGGCCTTACGGGCTGCGTCTTCCGCTGCCACCTGCGCCGCGAAAGGCGTAGATTTGCGGGACCCTTTGAAACCCTGAGCACCGGCAGAGGACCATGCAATCGCATTGCCCTGCACGTCGGTAATCGTGATCATCGTGTTATTGAAAGACGCATTCACATGGGCAACGCCCGAGGTGATGTTCTTCCGTTCGCGCCGACGCACACGGGCTGCCGCTGCTGCTTTCGCCATATTCTATAATCTCCGTCCGGCGCAATCGCCGGACCCGCGTTAATTATTATTTCTTCCTACCCGGAATGGCGCGGGCTTTACCCTTACGCGTCCGTGCATTGGTGTGTGTCCGTTGGCCACGCACCGGAAGATTGCGCCGATGGCGCAGTCCACGATAACAACCGAGGTCCATCAACCGCTTGATGTTCATTGACACCTCGCGGCGAAGGTCACCCTCTACCGCATATTCTTGGTCAATGGTCTCGCGGATGCGAATAACCTCTTCTTCGGTCAACTCGTTGACCCGACGTTCGTCCGCAATCGCGACCCGTTCGCATATCTGCCTGGCGGAGTAATCGCCAATGCCATGGATATACGTCAGCGCGACGTGCACGCGCTTATTGGTCGGGATATTGACGCCAGCAATTCGCGCCACGCTCAGTCCTCCTGGTATCGCAGTTCGCACACTTTTTGGCCGGCATTTACGTTAGCCAGCCCTATCGCTGCGAAGCGCGGGATTATAGGGGCTGTAACAGCCCCGTCAATGGTTACACCGTTGTTAAAGTTCGGCCTGCGTCAAGCTGCACCACCGTCCAATATCGCTGATATTTCTGAAGACACAGCATCCATATCCGCCATGCCATCTATAGATTTCAATGCGCCGCGCCCCTGGTAGTAGGGGATAATAGGGGCCGTCTGTTCGTGATACACACCGAGTCGCTTACGCAGCGTCTCTTCATTATCGTCCGTCCGCGCCCCGCCTGTATCAGCGGCGCGCTTTAAGATGCGCCCGACAAGCGCTTCATCATCCACATCGAGCTGGATAACTGCATCAAGCGACATGCCCTTATCGGACAATAGTTTGTCCAGCGCTTCCGCCTGAGCGACCGTTCGAGGGAACCCATCAAGGATTACGCCCGCTTTCGCATCTGGTTGATCAAGTCGGTCAGAAATGATCTCGATGACCACCTCATCCGATACCAGATCACCCCGACCAATAATCGCCTTCGCGCGCTTGCCAACGCCAGACTGCGCAGCGACTGCCGCGCGCAGCATGTCGCCGGTTGAAAGCTGAACCATGCCGCGCTCAGCAACGAGGCGTTCCGCCTGCGTGCCTTTCCCAGCGCCTGGAGGACCAAGAAGGATGATATTCATCGCCGGCGCCCTCTAAGCTTAGACTTCTTGATCAGGCCCTCGTATTGGTGCGCCATCAAGTGCGACTGGATTTGCGCCACAGTATCCATCGTCACACTGACCACAATCAGCAAACTGGTACCGCCGAAGTAGAACGGGACCGCGTATTGGGTGCGCAAAATCTCTGGCATTAGGCAAACAGCAGCGAGGTATGCAGCGCCAACAACGGTCAAGCGTTCCAGCACGTATTCGAGATACAGCGCCGTGTTCTTACCGGGCCGAATGCCAGGAACGAAACCGCCATGCTTTTTCAGATTGTCTGCTGTCTCTTCGGGATTAAACGTGATCGACGTGTAGAAAAAGCAGAAGAAGACAATCATCGCGATGTAGACCGTCAGGTACAAAGCCCCGCCTGGTGCCATGTACGCCATGATCGTGCCGAGCCAACCCGGAAGCGAATCGCCGGACTGCAGCGTCTGGAATGTAGCAGGCAATAGCAGCAGGGAGCTCGCAAAAATAGGCGGAATAACACCAGCAGTGTTCAGCTTCAGCGGCAGGTGAGAAGCCTCACCACCAACCATACGGTTACCGGCCTGCCGCTTCGGATATTGCACAATGATCCGCCGCTGCGCCCGCTCCATGAAGACCACGAAGACAATAACCGCTACAACGAGCACCATGAGGAGCAGAAGGAAAATCGCATCCATCGCGCCTGTACGGCTGAGCTCGAACATCTGGGCCAGAGCTTGCGGCAGATTTGCAACAATCCCGGCAAAGATAATCAACGAAATACCGTTGCCAACACCCCGTGCGGTTATCTGCTCACCGAGCCACATCAGGAACATGGTGCCGCCCACGATGGTAACCATCGTAGAGACGAAGAAGATAACGTCTGGGTTGGCAACCGCAGGACCGTTCGGTCCCGTAAAACCCGCAACGCCACTGGCCAAGCCAAAGGATTGCACTGCGGCCAAGAATACCGTGCCAAACCGCGTATATTGGTTCAGCTTCTTGCGCCCTGCCTCACCATCCTTCTTCATTTGCTCGAAGGATGGGACAACCGCAGTCAATAACTGGACGATAATCGAGGCCGAAATGTACGGCATGATATTGAGCGCAAAGATCGACATACGCCCAAGCGCGCCGCCTGCGAACATATCAAACATGCCAAGCACGCCAGCGCCGCCTGCCTGGTCAAAGACCGAAGCAAGAACGGCGGAGTCAACGCCTGGAATAGGGATGTATGTGCCTAACCGGTAAACAATCAGCGCAGCCAGTGTGAACCAGATGCGTTGCTTGAGTTCCGTGGCTTTACCGAACGCGCCAAAATTGACGTTCGAAGCCAACCTTTCGGCGGCTGACGCCATTACTCAGCAGCCTCTACCGGCGCAGCTTCAATCGTCACAGAACCGCCAGCCTTCTGGACCATTTCTTTGGCACCAGCAGACACACTATGGGCTGTGATGTTCAATGATGCCGTCAGTTCGCCTTTACCCAGGATCCGGGTCGGCGCGCCATTCACACGAACAAGGCCAGCCGCAACGAGCGCGTCGCGATCAATGCCCTTACCAGCATCGAGCCGTTTGTCGTCAACGGCCTTCTGCAGAGCGCCGGTGTTCACAATTTCGTAATAAACCTTGTTCCGGGGCTTAAAGCCACGCTTAGGCAACCGGCGATAGATAGGCATTTGCCCACCTTCGAACCCCTTGATCGCCACGCCACTACGAGCCTTCTGGCCCTTAACACCGCGCCCTGAGGTCTTGCCCATGCCTGAGCCAATGCCGCGACCGACGCGTTTCCGCGGCTTCGCAGAGCCGGGGTTGTCTCGAATTTCGTTAAGCCGCATGGCTCGTCCTCTCATAACCCTGCACTCTCATTTGGAGTGCACGGGCGCGCATTCAAGCGTTGTCTTCTACCGCCACTAGATGAGCGACCTTACGGATCATGCCGCGAATAGACGGCGTATCCTCCAGATCACGTACCCGGCCAATCTTGTTAAGCCCTAGGCCGATCAGCGTCGCACGCTGATAAGCTTGACGCCTAATCGGGCTGCCGGTCTGGCGAACCCGAACTGTCTTTTTCTCGTCAGCCATTAGTCCTACTCCTCAGCGCCGGCTGCTTCCGCAGCCACTGCATCGGCGCCACGACGACCGAGCACTTCGGGCACTTTCATGCCGCGGCGGCCCGCCACCTGACGAGGCGACTGGGTGTTAGCCAAGGCGTCAAACGCGGCCTTCACCAAATTATACGGGTTGGACGTGCCAACTGACTTGGCAACGACATCCTGCACCCCGAGCGCTTCAAACACAGCACGCATCGGGCCACCAGCAATTACGCCTGTGCCTGGGGGTGCCGCACGAACCACAACCTTGCCAGCGCCGAAGTGGCCCTTGGCGTCATGATGAAGCGTGCGACCTTCGCGCAACGGAACGCGGACCATAGTCTTCTTGGCCTTTTCCGTCGCCTTACGAATTGCTTCTGGCACTTCGCGTGCTTTACCCGCGCCAAACCCGACACGGCCTGCGCCATCGCCGGTTACGACCAGTGCGGAAAAACCGAACCGGCGACCGCCCTTGACGACTTTCGCGACGCGATTGATTGACACCAATTTCTCGATGATGTCGCTCTCTTCGCGATCACGACCACCGCGATCACCTCTTGGACCTCTTGCCATGCTGTCTGTCCCGCTAGAACTTGAGACCGCCCTCGCGGGCGGCTTCGGCCAAGGCTTTCACCCGACCGTGATAACGATATGCGCCGCGATCAAACACGACCGCTTCAACGCCAGCAGCTTTCGCCCGTTCGGCGACCAACTTGCCCACTTCAGACGCTGTCTCTTATACACATCTGACGCTGCCGACGAAT
>CAJXVF010000041.1 GCA_913060845.1 uncultured Alphaproteobacteria bacterium
CGAGATGTAGAGAGGTCTCGTGGGCTCGGAGATGTGTATAAGAGACAGGAATGCAGGCGCACCAAGCGCCCCCATCAACCACGGCATCACGACTTTAGGGTCCGCCAGTGCGTCGCCAGCCTTACTGCCAATATGAGCGAGCGTTACGCGAACGAGATTGCGCGGCTCTTCCTGGCATTGTGAATCCGGTATGTCGCGGCACAGCCGGTCATCTTCAACATCAGCCGCGAGGCCGAACATGCTTTCTGTCAGAGCCATGATCGGCCTCGCCTTTACGGGCTACAGCCCCTTAGCCAGAAGTTCCGCAATGCGCTTGGAGTAGAGGGCGGGATCAAGCGGCGCTTCGCCAGCGGCGATACGCGCCTGATCCAGCATCACATGGGCATAGGCATCGACATTCTCCGCCGACTCCACGTCCGTCATGCCACTACTTAATGCCCGGATAAGCGTGTGACCGGCGTTCAGTTCCAAAATCCGCGGTGCCTGCATGGCTGGTTCACCGTGGCGCTGCATCATGCGCGCCAGGTTCAAGTCCATGTCGCCCGCATCCGCAACGAGGCAAACAGGGCTTTCCGTCAGGCGTTTAGAGATGCGGACGTCTTTGACGGCTTCGCCAAGCGCCAGCTTGAACTGCGCGATCAGCGGCGCGATATCGCCGGGCGGTGGTGCGTCTTCCTCTGGCGCATCTTCCAGCGGAATTTCATCCAGCTCAGCACCGCCTTGGGTGACAGAGGCGAACATCTTGTCCTCATAAAGGCCGACCATATTGGGCCAGAAGTCATCAACCGGATCATCCAGCAACAACACTTCGACGCCCCGCGCCTTAAAGCCCTCAAGCTGTGGACTGGAGCGTAAATCCTGCCCCGCCTCGCCCGTCAAATAATAGATCTGCGACTGACCATCTTTCATCCGGCCGATATAGTCATCCAGGCTGACAGAGCTTTCACCCGCGGTGGTTTTGAAGCGGCAAAGCTTCAACAGATCATCGCGGTTCTCCGAATCCTCATAGACGCCCTCTTTCAGGACTGCGCCGAAGTTCTCCCAGAACACGGCATAGCCGTCTGCGTCTTTCTCTGCCGCCGTGGTTAGGTCTTTCAGCACGCGGCTGATGACGCCATTGCGGATTTGGCGGAGCACCGCATTCCGTTGCAGCATTTCACGGCTGACATTAAGCGGCAGATCTTCGGAATCGATCACACCAACCAGGAAACGCAGATATCCGGGCAGCAGTTCTTCCGCCTCATCCGTAATGAAAACACGACGGACGTAAAGCTTCACCCGGCTTTTGCGCTCAGGATCAAACAGATTGAACGGGCGCGTTGAGGGCACATAGAGCAGGCCCGCATATTCCAACGTGCCTTCAGCCTTCCAGTGCAGGGTGCGCCAGGGGCCATCACCCATACCGCCGACATGGGCATAGAATTCCTTGTGCTGATCTTCTGTCGCCTCGCTGCGCTGCGCGGTCCAAAGCGCACGGCCAGCATTGGCTTGCTCGCCGACGTCTTCAGCCGTGTCGGATAGATGCACGGGGATTGGGATGTGGTCCGAATAGGATTTGATGATGCTCTGCAGACGGAACGTCTCCAGGAACTCCACCTCATCCTCTTTCAGGCTGAGGATGATGTCCGTACCGCGCCCGGGCTTCTCTGCTGGTTCGACGGTGTATGCGCCCTCGCCGTCAGACCGCCAAAGCCAGGCATCGGTCTCTCCGGCCTTCCGGGTCCGTGCCTCGACCATGTCTGCGACCATAAACGTGGAATAGAAGCCGATGCCGAACTGGCCAATGATATGCGCATCCGTCCCGCCGCCTGCTTCCAAAGTGGCCAGGAAGTCTGCCGCACCCGATTTCGCGATGGCACCCAGATACTTGATCAGGTCATCCCGGTTCATGCCGATGCCATTATCGGAAATGATCAGCTGGCGATTGTCCTTGTCGATCCGCACCTGAATGGCGAAGTCTGCGCCTTCCTCCAACAGGTCAGGTTGGGACAGCCCGGCATAGCGCAGGCGGTCACAAGCGTCCGACGCGTTGGAAATTAGCTCGCGCAGAAAAATTTCTTTGTCGGAATAAACAGAGTGCGCCATCAGGCGCAGCAAGCGGCCCACTTCGGCTTCAAACTTCATGGTTTCAGCGGTTGACTCAGTCATTGTAATTCTCAGCTCCAAAGCAGTCCAAATGTGATCGTAACGATATTGGCGATACATGCACGCGGTTCAAGCCTCGCTTTTAGCAGTTAGTCTGCTAGTTTCATGAGCAGGTTACTTGCTTTCCGGCACCGAGAGGGCAGTCCCGGATTATGGACCGCGCCGACCTTAATGGCCGACGAGATGATGGCTCCGATGAAATGGAGACCATGGCGGAAGCTTTTGGCCCGCCGATAGGCCGCCGTGCGCCCCCTGGCGGGCGCATTCTGGCCGTGCTTGGCCCGACCAATACCGGCAAGACATTCTTTGCCATGGAACGGATGCTGGCGCACAAGACCGGCATGATCGGATTCCCGCTCCGCCTGCTCGCGCGTGAGAATTATGACCGGGCCGTGACATTGAAGGGCGCAGACAAGGTCGCGCTGATCACCGGTGAGGAAAAGATTGCGCCACCAAACGCCCAATATTGGATCTGCACCGTGGAAGCGATGCCGCTTGATCTGGCGGTCGATTTCCTAGCCGTCGATGAAATTCAGATGGCGTCTGATCCTGAACGTGGCCGCGTCTTCACGGAGCGCCTGCTAAATGCGCGGGGGCAGTCCGAAACCGTGTTTTTGGGTGCCGAAACCGCGCGCACCCTGGTTTGCGCTCTTGCTCCCAGAGTGGAAGTGCTGACCCGGCCGCGGCTCTCGCAGCTCACATATTCTGGATACCGGAAGATTTCGCGCTTGCCCCGCCGGTCCGCCGTGGTCGCTTTCTCTATTAGTGAGGTCTACCGACTGGCCGAATTGGCCCGGCGACAGCGCGGCGGGGCGGCGGTTGTGATGGGCGCCCTCAGCCCCCGCGCGCGGAATGCCCAAGTTGCGATGTATCAAGCGGGCGAAGTGGATTACCTGATCGCGACAGACGCCATCGGCATGGGCCTCAACATGGATGTCAGCCATGTCGCCTTCGCCGGATTATCGAAATTTGACGGCCAACGCCCGCGACGCCTACTGCCATCAGAAATCGGCCAGATTGCAGGCCGCGCCGGGCGATCCATGCGCGACGGCACCTTCGGGCCGACAGGTGAGCTTGGCGCCTTTGATCCAGATGTGATTGAACGCGTTGAAGAACATCGCTTTCAAACGTTGAAGCGCTTCTATTGGCGGAATGAAAATCTGAACTTCAACACCGCCGCCGCCCTAAAACAGAGCCTAGAGCTACCACCACCCTCCCGCCTGCTCGCCCGTGGCCGGGAAGGCGATGACGCCCAAGCGTTAGCCGCCCTCATGCGCGATGATGATGTGTCGGCAAAGGCGAAAGGCAGAAACGCCGTCTCCATGCTCTGGGACGTTTGCCAAATACCAGATTTCCGCAAAACACTAACAGACAGCCACGCCCGGCTGCTCAGCGAAATTTACCTCCGCCTGCTTGCCCATGACCGGCTGGATCCAATGTGGGCCGAGACACACATTGAGCGGCTGGACCGGCCCGATGGCGACATTGATTTGCTGATGGCCCGGATCGCCAATGTTCGGGTGTGGACTTACATAAGCCACCGCGCCGGGTGGCTTGATGCGACGCACGGGTTTCAAGAACGGGCGCGCTCCATTGAAGACAGCCTGTCTGATGCGCTACATGAACGCCTGACCCAGCGCTTCGTTGACCGTCGGTCGGCCACATTGGTGCGCAAGCTGGCGGATGGCTCAGAATTCTTGGGCGGCGTCGATGATGATGGCGTTGTCGTGGTTGAGGGCGACGCCGTTGGCCGCCTCACCGGCTTCCGCTTCGTCGCCGATGGTTTCGGTGATTTCGCTGAAGACAAACGCGCCATCGAGAATGCCGCCGCCAGAGTAATTGCCGCTGCCATCCCAGCCCGTGTCGCGCGCTTTTTGGAAGCGCCAGATGATGCATTGACGCTTGATGATGAGGGCCGCCTACAATGGGAAGGCGGTGCTATCGCGCGCTTGAAAGTCGGGCGGCAATTGCGCAAGCCAGAAATCGACGTACTGGCTGCAGATGCGCTTGAAGGCCGTCACCGCGATGATGTTGAGGCACGCTGCACACGCTGGCTTGCGGCCTGGCTCGCCCGTGCGCTCTCCCCGCTTGATAAGCTTGCGGCGCTGGAGCTTTCACCCCCAGCGCGCGGCCTCGCCTTTCAGCTGATTGAGGCATTGGGCTTTGTTGCGCGCGGTGAGGCTTCACAACAAATCGAAGGGTTGACCAAGGCTGACCGCAAAGCCTTAGCAGACGCCGGGTTCCGGATCGGGCGCTTCGCCATCTGGGCGCCAGTGCTGATGCGCGGGCGCGCGCTGAAAGCCAGGCGGTTGCTTTGGCGCCTGAATGGCGGCGCGGATTTCCGGCCCTCCAAACGCGCGCTCGCCCTTGTCAAACCGAAGGACGCGGATGAATTCTCCGCCCTCGCACTGCATGGCTTTGTCGCCATCGGTCCGCAGATGATCAGGGCTGAAGCCGCAGAACGCCTAGCCGCCACAGCCTATGCGCGCGCAGCCAAAGGCCCTTTCCCGGTGGATGACGCCCTAGCAGCTACCGTCAAGCTGACCGCCGCAGAGATGCCGCAAGTGCTAGACGCCATTGGGTTTCGCGCCGTGAAACAGGCAGAGGGCGAGACGCTCTATCGGCGTGGGCCATACCGGGACAAGACCAAAAAGCCCAACACGGCCAAGCCGAAGCGCAAACCAAGACCACCCCAGAAGCTACCACCGATCCAAAAGGACAGCCCCTTCGCCGCTCTGAAAGCGCTCACCCTTGGCTAAGGCTGACGATGGCGCGCAACGATTGGACGCCTGGCTTTGGCGCACCCGCTTCTTCAAGACCCGAGCGTTGGCGACGGCGATTGTGAGCAAAGGCCGCGTCCGGATAAACGGCGAGCGCGTTAAAAAGGCCAGCCGCCTCATCCGCCCCGGTGATATTCTGACGTTCCCCCAAGGCAATGCGATCCGCGTTATCCGCATGCTCGCACCTGCTGAGCGGCGGGGATCTGCGCCGGAAGCGCAGACACACTATGAGCCAGTTGCAGATAATTCCGCTGTTGAAGACCCCGATGACTGAGCCCGCTGTGCGCCCTGCCCGCATTCTTCCGCTGATAATCCTCTCCCAATTCGCTTGCACGACCATTTGGTTCGCCGGAAATGCGGTGATGGAGGATTTGCAGCAAGATTGGAGCTTGCCTGAGGGCAGCCTTGGCTATGTGACATCTGCAGTTCAGGTCGGCTTTATCATCGGCACGCTGATTTTCGCTGTTCTGGCCATTGCGGACCGGTTCTCTCCACGCAAAGTCTTTTTCGCCTGCGCGCTCGCTGGCGGCGGCGCGAGCATGGGCGTTGCTCTCATCCCAGAAAGCTTTGAAGGGCTACTCCTGCTGCGCTTCCTGACCGGATTCTTTTTGGCTGGGATCTATCCAGTCGGCATGAAGATCGCGACCGGGTGGTTTGCAGAAGGATTGGGCCGGGCGCTTGGGTATCTCGTTGGCGCCCTGGTCCTCGGTACAGCACTGCCACATCTGCTCCGTGCCCTTGGCGCAGACCTGCCTTGGGAATATGTTATTGTCAGTGTTTCAGTTCTCGCCATCGCAGGTGGGGCGGTGATGCTACTATTTGTGCCGGATGGGCCGCATTTGCCCGCCGCATCGCCGTTCAACCCGGGCGCATTGCGGGCTGCGTTTCAAGTACCGGGCTTCCGCGCCTCTGCGCTCGGGTATTTCGGGCATATGTGGGAATTATATGCATTTTGGGCCTTTGCACCCGTATGGCTGGCGGCATTAGCGATGCATAGTGGTGCTACGCTCAATATCCCGCTCTGGTCGTTCATCGTCATCGCCATTGGCTTCTTCGGATGCGCCATTGGCGGATATCTATCGACCCACTTTGGCAGTGCCAAGGTCGCTAGCGTACAACTGACCGTCTCCGGGCTATGCTGCCTCGCCTCGCCGATAGCATTCACGCTGAACCCGTTTCTTGGCTTAGCGTTCATGCTACTTTGGGGCATCACTGTCATCGGCGATTCCCCACAATTTTCAGCGCTCAACGCTGTCACCGCCCCCAAAGCTTATGTCGGTTCTGACCTCACCATCGCCAACTGCATCGGCTTTTCTATCACCGTCGTCAGCGTCCAATTGCTAAGCACACTGGCTGAGATCGTAGGCCCGCAATACCTATTCCTAGCCTTAGCCCCTGGACCAGTATTTGGCCTCTTAGCGCTCCGTCCGTTGCTTCGAAATGCAAGGCGCCCATTGTGAAGCCAAGACAGCACCTGTAATTCTGCCCCCCTACCTCACAGAAAGAATGCCCAGCCCATGTCCATCAAGATCGCCATCGTGCCTGTAACGCCACTGCAGCAGAACTGCTCTATCATCTGGTGCGAGGAGACGATGAATGCGGCGATTGTGGACCCGGGGGGTGATCCAGAAGTCATCGCCTCTGCCATAGAGCAGACTGGCGTCACTGTGGAAAAAGTTCTGCTGACCCATGGTCATGTCGACCACGCCGCGGCTGCGACAGAGGTAGCGGAGAATTTCAAGGTCAAAATCGAAGGCCCGACGGAAGCGGATATTCCGCTGCTGCAATCCCTCGGTGAGCATGGTGCGAAATATGGCATCCAGGGTCGGCCCTGTAACCCAGATCGGTGGCTCGCCCATGGCGATACGGTCACTATCGGCAAGCTTTCGTTTGAGGTCCGCCATTGCCCCGGCCACACCCAAGGGCATGTGATCTTCCTGTATGAGCCGCAGAAAATAGCGATTGTGGGCGATGTCATTTTCCAGGGTTCTATCGGTCGGACGGACCTACCCGGCGGCAATCATGATCAGCTGTTGGAATCAATCCGTGACCAAGTGCTGACGCTGGATGACGAATGGAATTTCCTACCGGGCCATGGTCCGACGTCCAGAATTGGCGAAGAACGGCGGTCAAACCCGTTCCTGCAAGGGCTTTAGCGCCCCAAATCCATGCGCTTGCATTTGCTCAATTTAAGGCGCTCGCGCAGGAGCAAATCTGCTGCTAGACTTAAGCCTGAAACTATCGGGCTTGGAGACTCGGACTAAGCGGGTTAGCCTAAGCCTAAACCCGATCTTACTCACCACGCGCACTTGAGGGACAGTCTATGTACGCACCCAACTTTGCGGCGCCGCAGTCTATTGACGACGCGGTCCGTATGCTCGGCGCCGATGGCGCTAAACCGCTTTCCGGCGGCACCGATCTCATTGTTCAGATGCGGTCTGGTCGTAACCGTCCGGATCACATTGTTGATCTAAAGAAGGTTCCTGGCCTGATCGGCATCAAAGCCGAAGGCGCTGGGTTCCGCGTTGGCGCAGCCACATCAGGTGCGCAGCTTGGCGAGGACAAAGCACTTGTCGCCGCTTATCCAGGCATTGTTGAGGGTGCCGAGCTTATCGGCTCCACTCAGGTGCAGGGTCGCGCAAGCCTCGCTGGCAATCTGTGCAACGCCTCCCCGGCTGCGGACAGTGTTCCGGCCATGGCGGCTTGCGGCGTGAAAGCCGTTGTTGTTGGCCCGAATGGCGAACGTGAAGTCGCGGTTCAGGATATTCCGGTCAGCCCCGGCAAAACCAGCCTGACCAAGGGCGAGTTCGTCAAAGAATTCGTGCTGCCAGCACTGCCTGCCAATTCAGGCGATGCCTATCTCCGCTTCATTCCGCGCACAGAAATGGACATCGCCGTCGTTGGCGCTGGCGTCCAGATCCAGCTTGCGGGTGACGGCACGATTGCCAAAGCCAGTGTATGGCTCGGCGCAGTTGCTCCAACCATCGTAGAAGTCGATGCCTCTTGCCTTATCGGCACGAAGCTTGATGACGCTGCTATGGCGAAGCTTGATGCAGCGGCCCAGGCCGTTTGCAACCCGATTGACGATAAACGCGGCACCATTGAGTACCGCACGAAAGTCGCTGGCGTGATGGCGCGCCGGACGGCTGAAATTGCATTCAAACGCGCGGGAGCCCGTTAAGACATGGCCAAAATCCACGTAACGACCAAAATCAACGGCGAAGACGCAGAATTCCTGTGTGAGCCGCAACAGACCATGCTCGACGTCCTGCGCGACGAGCTAAGCCTGACCGGTTCCAAAGAAGGCTGCGGCTCTGGTGACTGTGGCGCTTGCTCAATCATCGTCGACGGCCGCCTCGTTTGCTCCTGCTTGATGTTTGGCGCAGAAGCCAGCGGCACGGAAATCACAACGATCGAAGGCATCGCCAATGGCGACACCTTGCACCCGCTTCAACAGAAGTTCCTTGAGCATGCCGCGCTGCAGTGCGGCTTTTGCACACCAGGCGTTCTGGTTGCTTCCAAGGCATTGCTTGACGCCAACCCAAGCCCGACAGAAGAGCAAGCCCGCTACTGGCTCGCTGGCAACCTTTGCCGCTGCACGGGCTATGACAAAATCATTGAAGCGGTGATGGATGCGGCTGCTGAAATGCGTGGGGAGTAATCACCTACATGAATTACCTCGGCAAAGACGTACAGCTTAAGGTCGTCGGCACACGTCCGATCCGGCCTGATGGCGTTGAAAAAGTGAACGGGCGCGCCGCGTTTGGCGCGGACGTCGCTGTTTCCGGCATGATCCACGCAAAGGTCGTGCGCAGCCCGCACGCCCACGCGCGGATCAAGTCCATCGACACCTCAAAGGCGGAAGCCGTTAAGGGTGTGAGCGCAGTCATCACCGGCGCTGATCTGCCGGACATTCCGAGCGAAGAAGCGTTTGTTGGTGAAGGTCCCGCGAATTTCCGCGAGATGTCCCACAACGTCATCGCCCGGGACAAGGTGCTGTATGACGGTCATGCTGTCGCTGCCGTCGCTGCAACTTCTGCCGCGATTGCGGAAGAAGCTGCCCGTCTCGTCGAGGTCGAATACGAAGTGCTGCCGCACGTCATCAGCGTTGAAGAAGCGATGGCTGATGGTGCGCCGGTCCTGCATGACGATATGTTCACGCAGGGCGTTGATCCAAAACCTACAAAGGCGTCAAACATCGCAAAGCGCGTTGAGTTCAAACTCGGCGACAGCAATGCTGCGTTTGCTAAGGCTGACGTGATTGTTGAGCGGCAATACAAGACCCAGCCCGTGCATCAGGCTTATATTGAGCCGCATGCCTGTGTCGTCTCCTACAATCCTGATGGTCAAGCGCAAATCTGGTGCTCCAGCCAGGGCCAGTTCATGGTTCGCGCTTTCTGCGCCAAATTGATGGGCATGGACATCGCCTCCATCCGCGTAATGCCGATGGAAATCGGCGGCGGCTTCGGCGGCAAGACACTTGTTTATCTTGAGCCTCTAGCACTTGCTCTCTCTAAAAAGAGCGGTCGTCCGGTCAAGATGGTTATGAGCCGTGAGGAAGTGTTCCGCGGTTCTGGCCCGACATCTGGCGGCACGATTAACGTCAAAATCGGTGCCACCAAGAATGGCCGCATCGTGGCGGCTGAGTGCGAAACCATTCTGCAAGCTGGCGCATTCCCGGGCTCCCCGGTCGGCCCTGCCTGCATGACAGCCTTCGCCTGCTACGATCTCACGGACGTCACGGCCTTTGGCTATGACGTTGTATCGAACCTGTCTCTTATACACATCTGACGCTGCCGACGAATAGAGAGGTGTA
>CAJXVF010000042.1 GCA_913060845.1 uncultured Alphaproteobacteria bacterium
GCCTATCGCAGCTTCAATCTTGTGATCGCAGACAACGAAGACGCATTCTGGATTAAGGGTCTTGGCCGGGGTGCGCCTATCGTTGCGCCCGCACCTAGCGGCGTATCCGTGCTGACAGCCCATGATCTGAATGACACGGCCGCATCCCCCCGCGCCCGCCATTATCTGCCGCTGTTCGAAGATGGGCCTATCCCAGACCCAGAAAACAGTGACTGGGCCGCATGGGAAGCCCTGCTCGCATCAAAAGATATGGCACCCGGCGAGTTTGAGCCCAATGCCGCCATCCATGTTGAGACAGACTACGGCTTTGGCACAGTCTCCAGCTCGCTGATGGCGCTGCCGAATCGCAATGAGGAAAACTTGAAGCCCCATTGGCGCTTTGCCCGCGTTTGGCCCGAACGTGAGGCCTTTACCACCGTAATGCCCTAAATCCGCGACACCCGGTCGCCAGTTTTGCACAGGCGCTCTGTGGGACTCTTGTCACCCGCTCCGCTATAAAACAGTTCCAGGCGATCTGAGCTACGCGCGGCTCCGATTGCGCTCAATATTTCCGGATACCGACATGCCCCGCCGCAGACGGATTTACGAAGGTAAGGCCAAGGTCCTTTTTGAAGGCCCGGAGCCCGGCACTCTCGTTCAGTATTTCAAGGATGACGCAACTGCATTCAACGCGCAAAAGCATGCGCTCATTGAAGGCAAAGGCGTTCTGAACAACCGCATTTCTGAGTATCTCATGCTGCGCTTGGCTGAAGTTGGTGTACCTACTCACTTCGTCAAGCGCCTTAACATGCGCGAGCAACTCATTCGGCAGGTTGAAATTATTCCGATTGAAGTGGTCGTCCGCAACGTCGCCGCTGGCTCAATCTCAAAGCGCTTGGGCATTGCAGAAGGCACGCCGCTGCCACGCTCCATCGTTGAGTATTATTACAAAGACGATGCCTTGGGTGACCCGTTGGTAACCGAAGAACACATCACAGCTTTTGGCTGGGCAAGCCCGCCTGATCTGGATGACATGTTCAACATGGCGCTTCGGATCAACGATTATATGACCGGCCTATTCATGGGCGCTGGCCTCAAGTTGATCGATTTCAAGGTCGAGTTTGGCCGTCTGGTCACCGATGATGTCGAACAGATCGTGCTGGCTGATGAAATCAGCCCCGATTCTTGCCGTCTATGGGATATCACGACCAACGAAATCTTCGATAAGGACCGCTTCCGCAAGGACCTTGGCGGCGTTGTCGAAGGTTATCGTGAGGTCGCTCGCCGCCTTGGCATTCTGCAGGAAGCCAACGTTACCGACCTAAAAACGGGCGAACCCCACGCTGCCGAAGTTGAAGAAAGCACGTCTGAGAAATGAAAGCTCGCGTCGCCATCCGCCTCCGTCCAGACGTTCTGGACCCCCAGGGTAAAGCCATCGGCCAAGCACTTGGAACATTAGGCTTTTCCGGTGTGGACAATGTCCGCCAAGGCAAGCTGATAGAATTGGACGTTGAGGCTTCAGACGCTGCGACAGCCAAAGCACAGGTCAAGGCGATGTGTGAGCGCTTGCTCGCCAATCCCGTGATCGAAGACTACGAGATCGAGATCGAAGGCTGATGCGGGCCGCTATCGTCGTCTTCCCCGGCTCCAATCGTGAGCGCGACATGGCGCTGGCGTGTCGGCGCGCATTTGGCAAAGAACCGGAACTCGTCTGGCATCGGGACACGACCTTGCCAGATGTTGATTTCGTAGCGCTGCCTGGCGGCTTCAGCTATGGCGACTATCTTCGCCCTGGTGCCATCGCCGCCCGTGCACCGATCATGCGGGCTGTTATCGACCATGCAGCGCGTGGTGCCCCCGTCCTGGGCGTCTGCAACGGCTTCCAGATCATGATTGAAGCTGGGATGCTGCCCGGCGCGCTGCTGCGCAATGCAACGCTGAACTTCGTCTGCAAGAACACGACGTTAGTTTGCGCATCCGGTAATTCCGCGTTCACGCGCGGCATGCAGGCTGGCGAGACAGCGATCACCGTGCCTGTAGCGCACCATGATGGCGGATATTTCGTTACACCCGATATGCTGCAGGTTTTGGAAGCGGAGGACCGCATAGCCTTCCGGTATGCGCTCGGCGAGAACCCCAATGGCTCCACAGCAGATATTGCGGGCGTCATCAACGATGGTCGCAATGTTGTTGGCCTGATGCCCCATCCAGAAAACGCGACAGACCCGCTTGCAGGCGGAACTGACGGATTGGCGCTCTTCCAGAGCCTGCTGGAGGCCGCTTAACATGAGCGCGCAAGATATTGAAATCACGCCAGAACTTGTCGCCTCTCACGGCTTAGCGCCGGATGAGTACGAACGCATTCTGGAAATTATGGGCCGCACACCGAACTTCGTTGAACTCGGCGTATTCTCGGCCATGTGGAGCGAACATTGCTCCTATAAATCCTCCAAAAAGCACCTAAAGACGCTGCCGACAGAAGCGCCTTGGGTGATCTGCGGCCCCGGCGAAAACGCCGGTGTGGTGGATATTGGTGACGGTGAGGCTGCTATCTTCAAGATGGAGAGCCACAACCATCCCTCCTTCATCGAGCCCTATCAGGGAGCGGCTACAGGCGTTGGCGGCATCCTGCGGGATGTGTTCACCATGGGCGCACGGCCCATCGCGAACCTAAATGCGCTGCGCTTCGGTGCGCCAGACCACCCAAAGACCAAGAGCCTCGTCGCAGGCGTCGTGGCCGGTATTGGCGGGTACGGCAATTGCGTCGGCGTGCCGACGGTTGGTGGCGAATGCGAGTTCGATGCTGCCTATAACGGCAATATCCTGGTCAACGCGATGACCATTGGCGTCGCTAAAGCGGACCGGATTTTCTATTCGACCGCGGCTGGCATCGGCAATCCGGTTGTTTATGTCGGCTCCAAAACGGGTCGTGACGGCATCCATGGCGCTTCCATGGCATCTGCAGAATTCGATGATGAATCAGAGGCTAAGCGCCCAACTGTTCAAGTCGGTGATCCGTTTGCAGAGAAGCTGCTGATCGAAGCCTGCCTGGAATTGATGGCGACAGACGCTATCGTCGCCATCCAAGATATGGGGGCAGCCGGTCTCACGTCCTCAGCCTTCGAAATGGCTGGCAAGGGCGGCCTTGGCCTCGATTTCCAGCTCGACAAAGTGCCGATGCGGGAAGACGGCATGACGCCCTATGAGCTCATGCTGTCCGAGAGCCAGGAACGCATGTTGATGGTGCTGAAGCCCGGCGAAGAAGCCACGGCCAGCAAGATCTTCGAGAAATGGGGCCTGGACTTCGCCATTGTCGGCACGCTGACGGATACGGGGCGGATGCGGCTTTACTGGCATGGCGATCTGGCGGGTGACCTGCCAATCCAGCCACTGTCTGAAGCATCGCCTGAATATGACCGGCCTTATGAGATTCCAGCGTCGCAGCCCAAGCTCGACCCAGCGACGGTAAATCGAAGCCAAGATATCGGCGCCGCACTGCTGAAGCTGATCGGTGGCCCAAACCTCGCCTCCCGGCGTTGGATTTGGGAGCAGTATGACAGCCTCGTCCGCGGCGACACCATTCGCGGTCCTGGCGGTGATGCGGCTGTTGTCCGTCTCGGCGATGGGCCAAAGGGCATTGCTGCGACAAGCGACTGCGCGCCCCGCTATTGCTTCGCCGATCCAGTGATGGGTGGCAGACAGGCTGTGACTGAGGCTTGGCGCAATCTCGTGGCTTCTGGCGCTAAGCCATTGGCTGTTACAGATAATCTTAATTTCGGGAACCCTGAGAAGCCCGAAATCATGGGCCAATTTGTTGGCTGTATTCAGGGCATGGGTGAAGCCTGCCGCGCGCTCGATTTCCCTGTGGTCTCCGGCAATGTCTCGCTCTACAACGAAACCAACGGTGTCGGGATCCTGCCAACGCCAACCATTGGCGCGATTGGCCTCGTGGCCGATGTTGCAAAAGCCCCCTCTATCGCGCTCAAGCCCGGATTGAAGCTGGTCTTGATCGGCGAAACCGAAGGCTGGCTTGGCGCATCCCGCTACTTGGCGGAGATTGAAGGCCGTAATGAGGGCGCCCCGCCGCCGGTCGACCTTTCGACTGAGCGCAAAAATGGCGAGTGCATTGCTGACATTCTGGCGAAACACCTTTGCAATATCTGTCACGATATATCTGGCGGGGGCATCCTTACAGCGGTGGCGAAGATGGCGCTGGCAGGCGCTGTTGGCGCTGAAATTGCTGTTCCATCAGGCGCGGACGCCCACACTTGGCTGTTTGGTGAGGATCAGGCGCGCTATCTGCTTGCTGTTGAGGATGCAGACGCTGTCCTGCAGGCCGCAAAAGCAGCGGGCGTATCAGCATCTGTCATTGGCAGAACGGGTGGGGATGCGTTGACTGTCACCGGCCAAGCGGCCATATCATTATCGAACTTGGCCAGCGCCCATGAAGGCTGGCTGCCTGACTACATGGCAGGCGCTTAATTGCGCCGCTAAGGAGCTTAAATCCATGGCGATGGACGCCCACGAAATCGAAGCGCTGATCAAAGAAGCGATGCCAGACGCGACGGTCGAAATCCGTGACCTCGCTGGCGACGGCGATCACTATGCCGCCCACGTCACTTCTGTTGCGTTCAAGGGTAAATCCCGGGTGGCGCAGCACCAACTCGTATATGCGGCGCTTAAGGGCCGGATGGGCGGCGAATTGCATGCCCTGGCCCTTCAAACTGCTGTTCCAGACAACGCCTAATTCACTTCAGGAGATATATTAAATGTCCGATGCAAACACCCGTATCCAAAGCGAAATTGACGAAACACCAGTCGTGCTTTTCATGAAAGGCACCCCTGTGTTTCCGCAGTGCGGTTTCTCCTCCACCGTTGTTCAGGTGCTGACCCACATGGGCGTGCCTTTCAAAGGCGTGAACGTCCTGGAAGACGCTGACATCCGTGAAGGCGTCAAGCAGTTCTCGAACTGGCCAACGATCCCGCAGCTTTACGTCAAAGGCGAATTCGTCGGCGGCTGCGACATCATTCGTGAGATGTACGAGTCTGGCGAACTTGAGAACCTGATGGCCGAAAAGGGCGTCGAAGCCGCATAATTTGGCCTGATTTAGGAGGCGGCCAGCATGGGCGTGTTCGAAGCGATCGCGCTGCTGCTTGTCGCCACCGCTACAGCGGCCTACGTCAATCACCGCTTTTTCCGCCTGCCCCACACCATTGGCGTGGCGCTGGCGGCTTTAGCGGGATCGATCATTGTTCTGCTCGTTGATGTGGCAGTCCCGCATCTAAAGCTTGCTGAGCAGGCCGTAACCTTCGTGAACGAATTTGAGTTCGCGGATACTCTGCTGGACGGCATGTTGAGCTTCCTTTTGTTCGCAGGTGCACTCCATGTTGATATGGACCGGCTCGCCAAGCAGAAGTGGCCCATCGCCCTCCTCGCCACAGGCGGCGTAGTCCTATCGACCTTCGTTGTCGGTACGATCGTCTACTTTGGCTTTGATCTCATCGGCCAACCTATCCCCTACATCTGGGCGCTGGCATTTGGCGCATTGATTTCGCCGACTGATCCGGTCGCGACGCTTGGCATCCTTAAATCAATCGCCGTACCGCCTTCTGTCGCGGCAAAAATTGCGGGAGAGTCCTTGTTCAATGACGGCGTTGGCGTCGTTGTGTTCATCGTCATTGTCGGCATCATTACCAACAGCGCAGGCGGAGATGCCGAGGCCACAGCGGTATTCGCTGCTGAAACCTTCGCGCTTGAAGCCGTTGGCGGTGCCGCACTTGGCTTCGCTGCGGGTTGGATCGTCTATCGCGGACTCCGCAGGGCGGACGACCACGTCGTTGAAATCCTTATGACGCTTGCCCTGGCCACCGGCGTTTACGCTCTGGCCTCATCCCTGCACCTTTCTGGGCCTATCGCCGTCGTCGTCGCTGGATTGCTGATCGGCAATCAAGGCGTCAACAAAGCGATGAGCGACCATACCCGGGACAATCTGCTCCGGTTCTGGGAACTGACGGACGAGATGCTGAATTCGGTCCTGTTCCTGCTGATCGGCATGGAGGCCGTATTAATCGGCTTCAACGTGACGACGGCGACAGCCGGCGCAATCGCCATCGTCGCTATGCTGATTGGCCGTTCCACCGCCGTGTTGACGGTAGTGACATTGCTTCGACGGCAGACCGCATTCACACCCGGCGCAGCACCAGCATTGATCTGGGGCGGTCTCAAGGGCGGTATTTCTGTTGCACTCGCGTTATCCCTGCCGGAGTCTGAGGTTAAACCCCTCCTGCTCGCGGCAACATATATCGCAGTCGTGTTCTCAATCGTGGTTCAGGGATTGACGCTACAAGGCGTCTTGAAGCGGGCCTTTCGAGGACAAGACATCGAAAAAGAAGGCCCGCTTCCAAGGCACTAGATTGGCTCTAAACCATCGCCACCGCATTGGCCGGACTGCCAACAGCGCCCGGTAGGCGAAGCGGCTGGCATGTTGCGAAGAAGTGCGTGCGGTTATTGGCTTTCAGCCAATGCGCCAGTTCCGTCAGGTACCAAATCTCCCCCAACGGCACGCCGAGCTTGAAGAGGCAGTGCTGATGCAGCGGACTGTTCGCGTAGGTCTTTCCAAGGGCCGGACGCGCGGGTGCCTGCTCGACCGCATAATTATCCGCGATCATAGCGACGACACCTGAATCAGTAATCCAGTTCAGCAGCTTATCATCCCGCCCATCCAGTGTGGCGCAGGTTTGGTGCATTTTTTCATGTGTAAGGTTCTTGCCGCACTCTAGGATCACATCCGCGAACCCGGTATAGAGGAACATTAGGTCACCCTCTTCCGGCGCGACCTTCTGATCCTCCATCGCCTGCATGAACACATCATAGCCAACGACCTTGCGCTCGCGCCCGATCACGTCGAATAGGTTCAGCAGGTTGCCACGCCCGACGACGCCATGCTCCGCCATGGTTTCGATGCCGAGTTTGCGGGCACCAATGCCTTCATCACGCGGCTCCTGGCTGCCGTCTTTGGCGTAATCAACGGTGCCGATAATGTCTTTGCCGCCTTCAAAGCCATTGTAATAGCGAATTTCCGGCACGCCATCGCCGTCTGCATCAAACAGCTGGCCCATATGGCAGAACGCATCCCACTGGGAAGAATACTGCAACGTCATGGTCACACGATCATCGCAGCCGACATCAATGTGTGCCAGGTTATCCATACGGAGCGGATAGTTGTAGCGGGGCGTGCAGCTTGTTGCGTCCATCGTCGGCTCAAGCTTTGGCGGCAGGCGGCGCGGGTTCAGAACATTTCCGCCAGGACAATCCAGCGGCAAGGAAAGGCAGAAGCGCTCACCCGTTTGGATTTCTTTTGATGCACGGACAACCCGTTCCGGTGTCAAAAGGTTCATCCGACCAAGCTGATCATCAGGCCCCCAATCTCCCCATGTGGAGCCTTCGGGGCGATGTTTCCAGCGCGGGTTTGCAGGTGCGTTCATCACTACTTCCTCTTGCGTTTTCAGGTGTGCAGGACCAGGCATGGCCCAACAAACGCTCACCTGAAAGGCCCAATGCCATGCCGTTCGATACCGCCCTCACCCGCATGCTTGGAATCGACATTCCAGTAATCTCTGCGCCTATGGCCGGCGTCGCTGGTGGCAAACTGGCCGCCGCGGTTACGGGCGGCGGCGGCCTTGGCTTGATCGGCGGCGGCTATCCAGACCCGGCTGTGATCGAGCATGAATTTGGTGAAGCGGGCAACGCCGTGGTCGGTATTGGCTTCATCACTTGGGCGCTGGCTAAAAACCCAGCCGCATTGGATGTCGCCCTGGCACACAGCCCAAAGGCGGTATTTCTATCGTTCGCGGATATCGCGCCCTTCGTCGCGCAAGCACAGTCATTTGGCGCCACGTTGATTGCCCAAGTCCAAACTGTTGGTCAGGCGCGCGCCGCTGCGGACGCAGGCGCGGATATGATCGTGGCCCAGGGGACTGAAGCAGGTGGGCATGGTGCGGCCAGAGCAACGCTTCCGCTGGTGCCAGCCGTGGTCGACGCCGTTGGCTCAATACCTGTGCTGGCTGGCGGTGGGATCGCAGATGGGCGCGGATTGGCGGCAGCTTTGGCGCTAGGCGCGGCTGGTGCCGTAGTAGGCTCAGCCTTTGTCGCCGCAGAGGAATCGCTTGCAAGCGCTAATGGCAAGCGCTAATGGCAAGCAGCGGCTCGCGACCGGGTCCGGCGATGATACGGCTAAGGGATCAGAATTTGATCTACTGCGCGGGATTGATTGGCCAGACGGCTATCAGATCCGCACCATGTATACGCCATTCTTCAAGGGCCTTCGTGATGCACCGCCAACTACAGATGCTGAGGTTCAGGCAGCAAAAGCCGCATTTGATGCAGCGCGTGAGAAGGATGACATGTCCGTCGCGACCGTAATCGCGGGCGAGGCTGCTGACATGATCAACGCCATTGAGCCCGCATCGGTAATTTTGCAGAGAATAGCTAACGAGGCGGAAGCGATTATCCGCTCCCGCCCCGGCTTAGCCAACTAGGCTTTAGACCTAGTTCCGCCAGGAAGCGTAGCCATCGCCACGCTGACGGCGTGGGCGTTCAGCCACAGTATTCCGCCGGTTATCTACACGATTGTATCGGCGGTCCGTTTGCGCACGAGCGCGACGGCGGTCTAATTCGTTCTGGGCACGGGCGCGACGACGATCCAGTTTGTCCTGGGCACGCTCACGACGACGATCAAGCTCATCCTGAGCCCGTGCGCGGCGGCGATCCAATTGATCTTCAGCGCGTGCACGGCGACGGTCATTGTTGGAATAGCCACTACGGTGATTAGAACGTGGGTTTACATAATCCCGGCGCACCGTATGGCCACGATAGGCATGATTCCGACTACCACGATGGCCGCGATTGTAGTGACCATGCTTATTGGATTTCCGCTTGTAGTGGCCATTATGGCCATGGTCGCGGCGTTTCGGTACGCGATGGGCGTGATGACCATCGTCATGGGTGGCGGCAATAATCAGTCCGCCAATGGCTGCACCAATAATGATCGGTCCGATCAAGTCTTTGCCGTCAGCTTTAGCGCTGCCAGCCCCAACGACGCTTGATGCGCCCAGCACGAGCGCCGCGATTGCGGCGGTGAAGGTTCGTTTCAGCAAGAGTTCTCTCCCGTTTGCGTCCCCCCCCTAGGACACAAACGGCAGTTCACCACTGATCCGTCGCAAAATATACCACTTCATTGAACACAGGTTCGTGAACGTCTCGTTTTAAGGCGCGGAGGCCAGTGCGTTCTCAAAGAAATCTGGACCGCCAAAGTTCCCGGACTTCAACGCGACCGCCATTTCTTTCCCGCCAATGCTAACGCACCACGGCACGCCTGGATCAATCTCAGGCCCGATCCTGAGCGCGCCGATTTTGAGCTTTTGGACGACGGCACCAGACGTTTCGCCACCCGCAACAACCATGCGCGAGACCCCCATGTCTCTCAGGCCCGCGGCGACGGTCGCCAGCGCGTCTTCCACAAGCGCGCCTGCCTTCTCCCGGCCAACCGCTTTCTGGGCAGCCTTGACGGCATCAGGGCTGTCTGTGGCGTAGATCAGCACTGGGCCGTCCTGAATCCGGCCTTTGGCCCATTCCAGAGCCTCTGCAGCCAGGTCTTTGCCTTCGGCCAGCGCCAGAGGATTGATCTGGAATACCTGTCTCTTATACACATCTGACGCTGCCGACGAATAGAGAGGTGTAGA
>CAJXVF010000043.1 GCA_913060845.1 uncultured Alphaproteobacteria bacterium
AACGCGGGCGATGCGTTCACCGCACATCCGCCCGAAATTCTGGAATTCGCCCATCACGCGTTTGGACCAATCGGATTGGTCCGCCAGGATCGCCTTATAGGTTGGGTCGGTTAGCGCGTTCAGGTCCCGGGTTTCGTACCAGGCGAAGTATTTGGGCTGTGCATCAATCGCCACATAGCGGAAGGCGGACCAGAAACCGGCCAAGTCAACGCGTTCGGCGACATGCTCGTTCGTGTACCAGTCGTTATACTCATCCTCCATGGCGTCGGGGATGTCCATGTATGTCACGAGGGCGGCGTCGGTCATCGATTGTTTCCTCAATTGCGCTATTTCAAAACATGGTACGCTGATCTTCGCCAATTCGCACGGGGTTCGGGACGCTTCGATAATGGATGCTCTATCGCCAGTTACAGAGGTCATTGCAGACATAACTGAAATCCGCGCGGCGGAAGCGGATGATCGCGCTGGCCTGCTTGCTGCTGCGAAGCAGGCATGGGCGGATGTTGAGGCGCAACTGGAGACGCGGTTTCTGGCCGGCGGGTCGGCCTTTGAAGCAATGGAGGCGCGCGCTACCGCCCAGGATGTGATTATCAGCGCCTTGCTCGATCATGCTGCGGAGAAGGTATTCCGGGCGGCTAACCCATCAACAGGAGAACGGTTCGCCGTGATCGCCGTTGGCGGTTATGGCCGCGGCTTGCAGGCACCCTATAGCGACATCGATCTGCTGTTTTTGACCCCCTACAAGCGCGCATCCCGTGTCGAGCAAATGGTGGAGCACACGCTCTATCTGCTGTGGGATATGGGCATGAAAGTTGGCCATGCGACACGCTCCGTCGAAGAATGCGTGCGCCTCGCCAAGACGGATATGACGATCCGCACCAGCCTGTTGGAAGAACGCTTGGTGTGGGGCGAGGCGCCGCTTTGGGATGAGCTGCGCCAGCATTTCTGGACGGACGTTGTGAATGATGCGGGCGCGTTTATGACCGCTAAGCTTGAAGAGCGCCAGATGCGCCACGATAGCTTCGGCGATAGTCGCTACATGCTTGAGCCCAATGTGAAAGAGGGCAAAGGCGGCCTGCGGGACCTGCATGCGCTCTACTGGATCGCCAAACATCATTATGCAGTTGGCGACGTTGAGGACTTGGTGAAGCTTGGCGTTTTGACCAAGGGCGAGCGGCGACGGTTCCGCAAGGCAGCCGATTTCCTCTACACAACGCGCTGCCATTTGCATTATTGGGCTGGCCGCGCGGAAGAGCGGCTGACGTTCGATGCGCAGGTCCAAATCGCAGAGCGCATGGGCTATGCCGACCGCCCCCATGTGCGCGGCGTCGAGCGCTTCATGAAGCACTATTATTTGACCGCGAAGACGGTTGGGGACCTTACCCGAATTATTTGCGCCGCATTGGAAGCGGAACAGCAGAAACCGGGCCGTTTCTCATTCTCCCGTTTGGTGGAATGGAAGCGGGAGTTGGAAGGCTTTACCCTTTCCGGCGGCCGCTTGGAGCCAATGGAAGACAATGCGTTTCGCGAGAACCCGTCTGAGATGTTGCGGATTTTTGCTGTTGCTGAACAGCATAATCTGGATATCCATCCGGGTGCGCTTCGCCTGATCCGGCGGGATATCAAACGCATAGATACAATCCGGGATGACCCTGAAGCGAACCGGCTTTTCCTGGAAATGCTGACATCTGACAAGACCCCGGCGAAGGCGCTGGGCCGCCTGAATGAAGCCGCCGTGCTTGGCCGTTTCGTGCCAGATTTTGGCCGCGTCGTGGCGCAGATGCAGTACGATATGTACCATACCTTCACTGTTGATGAGCACACGATCCGTGCGATTGGCATGCTGCGCCAGCTTGAATCCGGCAAGCTGAAAGACGTGGCGCCAGTCGCGTCGTCCGTCGTCGGGCAAGCAGCGTCCCGGCGGGCTTTGTATGTGGCGTTGTTCTTCCATGACATCGCCAAAGGTCGTGGCGGCGATCATTCAATTTTGGGGGCGGAGGTCGCAGAAGAAGTCTGCCCACGACTAGGGCTGGATGAGAGCGACACGGAGACTGTCGCATGGCTGGTGCGCTATCATTTGGTGATGAGCCACGTTGCTTTTAAACGCGACTTGGCGGACCCACAGACGGTCAAAGATTTCGTCGGCGTCGTGCAATCGTTGGAACGGCTTCGGCTGCTCCTGATCCTGACGGTTTGCGATATCCGCGCCGTTGGGCCCAATACCTGGACGGAATGGAAAGCTTCGCTTTTGCGGGAGTTATATTTCCGCGCCCAGGAAGAAATCGCCGGTGATGACAGTGACCGCAGCCTCGCTGGCCGGATCACCTATGCCAAAGAAGCCACCGCTGAAGTCATGACCGATTGGGCCGTTGATGCCCGTGATGCCGCCATCGCCAATGCGCCACCAGGGTTTTGGCTCTCTGCGCCGCCCGCTGAACTGGCAAAATGGCTCGGCGTATACGCGAAAGCGCTCGCGGCGGAACCGGCCCTTGTGATCGATATTGGCCCAGCAGCGGAAGGCGATGCAAGCGAAGTGGTTGTTGCAACACTGGACCATCCAGGCGTGTTCGCGCGCATTGCAGGTGGATTGGCTGTAGCCGGGGCCGATATCGTGCAAGCGCAGGCAACGACCTTTTCAGATGGCTACGTGCTCGATGTCTTCACTGTTCCGGATGAGCCAGGTTCAGATTTATTCGCGAATGAAAGCCGTGCAGAACGGATCAGACAGGCCGTATCCGGTGCGCTGATGGGTGAGATTACGCTCTCAGAGGAATTGACCAAAGCGCCTGCGTGGCGCCGCCGTTCAGACGCATTCTCTGTCCCTCCACAGGTCGTGATCGATAACAAGGCCAGCGCCACGCACACCGTGATCGAAGTGGTGGGCCGCAACCGCACCGGCTTCCTGAACAAGATCGCATGGACCCTGAACCAGCAAGGCCTCCGCATTGCCCAATCCCGCATCGCATCCTACGGCGAACGCGCGGTGGACGTGTTCTATGTGAAGGACGTCTTCGGCCTAAAGATGGAGCAGGAGGCCAAAATAGCCGCCGTCCGCAAGGCTCTCCTGCAAGCGCTGGATGAGTTGGCAGAGCTTGGCGGCGATTAAAGCAGCATCTCCAGCCGCTTGATCTGCATCGCTAGGTATTTGGAGTAGATGCGGCACTGGGAGAGGGAACCGGCGGTGTACCAAAGGCCCTGCTGGGGCGTTGGCGTCCACATGTTGTTGAGTTCCTGAGTGTCTGGGTTCAGGCCCCACACTTTGCCGACAGTGTCCGCAACACCATCACCGAAAAGCTGACGGGTCATGTAATCCTGGCCTTTGTAACCGGTTGCCAGCACCACGAGATCCGCATCAATTTGAGCGCCGGAATGCATCTGCACGCCATCGGCGGTGAAGGTCTCAATATCCGCATATTGGATGAGGGCGATTTCGCGGGCGGCGATCAGATCTGATGTGCCGGCGTTGAAGTAATATCCACCACCGCGCTGGCGGTATTTGATCGGCCAACCGCTATCGTCCTCGCCATACTCCAACCGAAATCCGGCGGCTTCCAGGCCAGTCAGCAAGGGCGCGTCGATTTCTTTCACCTGTGCCGTGATGATCTGATGGGCGCGCTTCACGACAGGCATTGGCATGCCGGAATTAAGCAGATCGCGCTCCGCCAGGGGAGGGCCGTCACCCAGATAAACGCCGTCATAAAGCTGTGCTGAGGGATCAATATTGACGATCATCGTGGGGCTGCGTTGTACAACAGTCACGTTGGCTTTGTGAGCATGGAGGTGCTGGGCGATATCATGGGCACTGGTGCCAGTGCCGATTACAAGTGCATTCCGTCCGGCCCAATCCTGGCCGCCTTTGAACTGGCTAGAATGCTGCACGATGCCACTGAATTGATCCAACGCCGGGACCTCAGGAATGTTCGGTGTGCCAGATACACTGGTTGCCATAATGATGTGGCGGGGGCGGAGCGTGCGCTCAGTGCCGTTAGCGAGTGTTAGCTGGGCTTGCCAGCAGTTGCCGTCCGCATCCCATTCGGCGCCCAGAAAATCCGCCTCGGTCCAGAAATTGATTTCCATGGCGTCCACATAGAATTCAATCCAATTGGCGAGCTTGTCTTTCGGAATGTAGGCCGGGAACGTTGCCGGAAATGGTAGATGCGGGAAGTGGTTGATGGGCGTGCGGTTGTGCAGTTTCAGGCTGTGATAGCGTTTGCGCCAATTATCGCCGATCCGCTCCATACGGTCGACGACAAGCGTATCGATGCCGAGCCGCCCAAGCTCCGCCGCCGCTGTGCACCCAGCATGGCCGCCACCGACGATCAGTACGGTCGGGTTACGGCCATCGAACGCTTGGGCAGCTTGGCGCTTATCCAACCAGTTTGGCGCATCCATTTCACCGCCGATATCGGGTGCATCGGCGATCGGTTGGGGCGCGGCACCTGCGAGCGCTTCAAGCGCTGTCATCAGCGTCCAGGCTTTGCCGTTCGCGTCCAGGCGAAACACGCTGACGCAGTCCCCGGCATCTGTCTGAAAGCGTGCAATCGCTTCGACACAGCGTTGGCCAGCTCGTTCAACCCATTGCGGCGGAGTTCTAGCGTCATCCAACCGGAAGTCGCGGAGGCCTTCCTTGCTGGCGGCGGCAGCTAGGCTAGGCGCAATATCCGCTGCCCCGCTAAAAACCCGGAGGCTCCAGGTGAGGGCGACCAGGTCACGCCAATAGCAATCCTCAGCGAACAAGCTGGACAGCTCGCCGCCGCTCGCCACCGCGCTGCTAAATGCGTCCGCCCAAGCTTCCGCCATTGCAGCTGGAGACCGTGTCTCCGCCGCCATATCCACGCTATCCATGCCGCAATGGGTCCTAAGTTTTCGTCATACCTTCCAGGATTGCTACAACTTCATGGGGATCCTGGCGCTTGGTGAAGTCCAGGTCCACATGGGCGTGTGCAACGATACCATCAGCACCAATGATATAGGTGCCGGTCACTGGCAGTTCAAAGTTCTCATTGCCTTGGGTGCCGGGCAGATTAATCCGCTCGCTCCGATAGAAGTCATGCACGACCTCTGGCAATTGAAACACGAGGCCGAAGCTGCGGGCGACGGCGTTGTCCTGGTCGCTCAACACATCGAACTGGAGTTCATTCTTCTCCATGGTCGATAACGTGTTGTCAGGCGATTCAGGCGTGATCGCAACAAGCGAAGCGCCAAGGGATTTTATTTTGGGTAACTGCTTCTGAAGAGCATACAGCTCTAAATTACAGTAGGGTCAACACCCGCCGCGATAGAAGCTGTCGCTTAACGGACCGCTCGCAAGCTTATCCGCAGAGGATATTTGTTCGCCGGCAGCATTCGACAGTACGAAAGCTGGCATGGCATCGCCTTCTTGCAGGCAGCTTTCAGCCAAACCTTCGCGGGCAAGCCGGGCGGTGTTCTCATCGATAATCGCCCAGAATTCGTCTGGCATAGCTGCCCGACTTTTGGCTGCCTGGACGGCTAAGTCTTCTGCTAGCGTCATGGATAATCCTCCAATGCGTCTTTGATTTAGAAAGGTTAGCAAATAAACCTCCCACTCGCATATGGCGGCTGAGTATGGGGTTATGCTTGGACACTTAGAGTAGAGGTATGCCGTGATCTTAAAAGCAGTCACGTTCTTGGCAGGTTTGTGTTTTGCCGGGGCCGCGTTAGCAGATGCGCCGGAAGATTACAGGCGGATGCAGTATACTGAACCATGCGGGTATCTGCCTTCTCTCGATCAGGGGCTTGTAAAGCAGCTGCAAGAACAGCCAATATGGAGGACTAATTTTCCAGAGAGTGTGGCGCTGGCACGCATTTTGGGCGAGGGCGGGCATGTATTGCCTTTCATCGCTCGTGATTTAGCCGCCGAGCAATCAAAAGCCCAAGTTAAGCAGAAATATGGACGCGAAGTTGGCCAAAGCGTCATGGGCGTTCAGATGCGGCGGTACATCCGCGGCAATTCCTCGGCTGGCACGCCAACTACGCCAAAGTCTGCATTATTGGGCGAGCGCGGCGATAATCTGTTTGAGATGATGGAACTCAACGCTGTTTATCTGAATGTTATCTCAGCTTTATTAGGCGATGGCATCCCCGCCCGTAAGCGTCGGGACGCCAACTTGGCGACCAACAATGGCTGGCTGGCTCTCTCTCGTTTGGAAGCGAAACACGCGGCAGACATTGTACGAATTACCATGATCCAGGGAGAAACGCCGTTAGGTCGCGATGAGGCTGAAGCATTTGTTTGTTTGGCCAACGCCGTTGAAGGGTTGTTTACCTATCGGATTGAGACAGATGTGCGGGCAGTTGACCTCAATACTCTCGCCAACGCTATGCTTCGGTCCGCCGCCCGGTGGGGCGCGTTAAGCGGTGGGAAAGATGCCGGTGCGACAGCGGCTGAGACATATTCTGAACCAGAGTTAGAGCTTTACTGGAAAGCGGGCGACGTGCTCGCAAAGACGGCAACGAAAGCGGCGAACGCCAGCACGCCTGATCGCCCGCCTGGCGATCAGGTCTTGCGCGAAATTTACGGCAGGCTACAAGCTTTAATCGCAAGTCGAGCAGCGTTGCTGCTCGAAATAAATGCCGGGTCCAGCCGACCCTGAAGTAGATTCACTTCGTCAGCAGGTGTAGTTCATGCCTAGCCTGCCGCCATCCGCATAGATCGTTTCGCCGGTGATGTAGCTGGCTTTATCGCTGGCGAGGAATGCTACGACATCGCCGATTTCGCGCGGATTACCGACGCGGCCCATCGGCGTGCGGGACATCACCATTTTCATGGCGTTCGGGTCAGCGTTGACGCCGGCCATCATTGCCGTGTCGATCGAGCCTGGGCCAACAGCGTTCACGCGAATGCCGTGGGGGGCGAGCGCCAGTGCGGCTGATTTCGTCAACTGCATCACGCCGCCTTTGGAGGCGCAATAAGCGGCAATGGCAGGGATCGCCACCTGGGCGTTGATGGATGACATGTTCACCACGGCACCCTTGATCCCCTTAGCGACCATGGCCTTAGCGGCGCGTTGAGTGGCCACGAACGTGCCGATCAAGTTGACGCCGATCACATCTGTGAATTGCTCTAGCGGTAGCTCCAGGAAATCCCCCGGCGCGGCGATGCCAGCGTTGTTAACCAGGATTGATACCGTGCCAACCTCTGCCTCAATCTTATCGAACAGCGCCAGCACGGCCTTTGAATTCGCCATGTCGCAAGCATAGCCTTTGCCACCAAGCTTCGCGGCTGCTGCGATCGCGCCCTCGCCATTTACGTCCGCGATGACGATCTGCGCGCCGTCCGCTGCTAGCGCTTCTGCACAGGCAAAACCAATGCCCTGCGCGCCGCCGGTGATAAGCGCGATGTTTTTGCTGCTCATGAGTGGTGCTCCGTGTCCGGTATGAAATTATGCTTGCCGTATTAGTAGACAAACTCAGCGCTGCCGTCTCTGGTTTTGGCAGGGCGGTGCGTTGAACGGCTAATGTTTTGCACATGCGCTCAAGAGCGAAAACTTGGATGTATTGAACGCCCGCAAAGGACGACCCCATGAAACTTGGATTACTGTTGCCCAATCAGGGCGTCGTGTTTGGCGCAACGACAGTGCCTGAACTGCTTGAGCTTGCGGAGCACGCTGAAGGTTCTGGCGTATTTGAAAGCCTTTGGGTCGGCGATAATCTGCTGGCCAAACCCCGGCTTGAATCGGTAACGCTGCTGTCTGCACTTGCCGTGCGGACTAAGAATATGCGGCTTGGAACAGCCTGCATGGCGAGTTTCCCGCTGCGGGATCCGATTGTTCTAGCGGCGCAGTGGGGCGCGCTAGATTGCTTGTCTGAGGGGCGGGCGGTTTTGACAGCCTGCATAGGCGGTGGCCCGGCTAAGGGTAATATCGCAGGCGCGTTTGATTCTGAATATGACGCTATGAAAATTGATCCTCGTGACCGGATCGGTCGGCTGGAGGAAGGCATTCAGGTCCTCCGCGTGCTTTGGCAGAACGACCCCGCCACGTTCCACGGGAAGTTCTTCAGTTTTGATGGCATTGCCGTACGCCCACCGCCCGTGCAGAAGCCTTGCCCGCCAATCTGGATTGCGAATAATCCCTGGGTCTTCGGCGATACGAAGTCCGGCATGGTCAACCGGCAGGTCGATAGGGTGGCGCGTTTGGCGGATGGCTGGATGACGGTCGGCGCCACGCCAGAGCAGTTTGACGGCGCATGGAGACAGATTCAGGACGCTGCTGCAGGCCACGGCCGTGACGTTCAGGCCATGGAGAATTCCATCTATTTCAATCTCAACCTGAATGATGACAAGGCGGCCGCCTATACCGAAAGCAAGAAGTTCCTGGACGAGTATTACAGTTCCGATTGGCCGGAATGGAAAGTGAATGTGTGGACCGCCTGCGGATCCCCTGAATATTGCGCTGAACGCATTCGGGAATATCAGGCCGTCAACGCGCAGACGATGATCATTCGCTTCGCATCCTATGACCAGAAACCGCAGCTAGAACGGTTCTTGAAGGAAGTAGCGCCGCTGATTTGAGGGGGGATGCTAGCGGCTCAGATGGATTTATAAATCCGGTACGCCTTAAACGCGGCCTCTAGCATCCGTGCTTTGACGCCAGCGGTTTGTAATGGCTTCACAGGCGTAATTGGGAATGGCAATTCATCCACTGATCCGCCAGCTAGGTGACCCGCCATTGCTTTACCCAGGGCCGTGCCAGTAGTGATGCCGCGCCCGTTATAGCCGATGGAGGCATAGAGGCCCGGTGCGGGGTTATGGATGCGGGGCAGGTGGTCTGGCGTCATGGCGATTTGGCCGTGCCAGGCTTTTTCCCACTGCACATCGCCCAGTTCTGGGAACAGGCGGCGGAGTGTTTTGGCGGCCCAGTACTTTGTCAGCCCTTTGTCGCCGCCAATCACCTTGCCCATGGACCCAAGAATGATCCGCCTGAAAGCGTCCCGGCGGCAAGAGAACATAACCTGGTTGGTATCCCAAAGGCCTTGTCCTTCAGGTAGGACATGCTTGGCCAAATCGCCCAATGGCTCTGTCGCGATTTGGAAATAGTGGATCTTGGTGAAGCTCTGCATCAGTCCTGGCCAGAGCGTATCCGTATAAGCATTGGTTGCGAGCAGCACACGGTCAGCCCTGACTTGGCCAGCATTGGTGTGCACTGTCCACCTGCCGCAATCTGGCTTCAACTCATTAACGGTGACGCCGGTGTGGACGGCAGCGCCCGCCGCTGTCGCGATGCGGGAAAGGCCGCGGGCATAGCCCATCGGATTGATTGTGCCAGCGCGCTCGTCCAGCAAGCCGCCATAGAAGGCATGGCTGCCGGTACGTTCGGGCATCTCATCTTTGGTTAGTAGTTTGGCCGGCGCACCGAGGCGTTGCCATTCTTCAAACCGCCGCGCGAGGTCTTTGAACCCGGCAGGAGAGTGGGCAGCGTGGATGGTGCCTGAGCGTGTCGCCTCGCAGCGGATTTGGTGCTGCTCAATCAGATTGAACACATAGGCAGGTGCGTTGCTCATCATATTGATGAAGCGCTCGCCATAGGCTTCACCCAGCGTCGCGCGGACGTCTTGGGGCGGTAACCAAACGCCTGGATTGACCAGCCCGACATTCCGCCCGGACCCGCCATAGCCGATCTGCTGGGCTTCCAGTACATGGCAATCCACGCCCTGTTCCGCCACTGTCTCTTATACACATCTCCGAGC
>CAJXVF010000044.1 GCA_913060845.1 uncultured Alphaproteobacteria bacterium
TCCGTGCCGAAGGTGTAGATCACCGGGCCGACCATCATTAGGCCAAATGGGCTGAGACGCGGCGCGCTTGCAGCCTGGGTCTCTTCCTCAAAAATGTGTTTCTGCATGGCTGTCCAACCAGTGCCGCCATGCTCAGCTGGCCAATTCGGCGCGATCCAGCCTTTCTTGTGGAGAATCTTGTGCCAAGTGCGCGTGTCTTCTTTAGAGACATATGAAGGGGTCAGCTCGGACTGACGCTGGATCTTTTCCGGCAGGTTCTCCGCAATGAATGCCCGCACCTCTTCGCGAAATGCAGCATCTTCTGGTGAAAATTGCGCGTCCATATTTCTTTCCCTCATAAGCCCAAACAAAAACGGGCGCGGCCCCGTGAGAGACCGCACCCGCTAGTCTAGCGTTAGATTACTGCTTCTTATAGTCAATCGCGACCAGCATGTCGGCGATCGCAGCAGTCGAGCTTGTGACTAACGCGCTCGCGTCCTTGGCATTCAGGTAAACGATCGGCATTTTGATCGCGTCGCTGATTTTCTTCATTGCGGGATCAACCGAAGCAGCCTTCAAGGCAGCTTCCATTTTGGCAACGATGGCTGCATCTGTGCCTTTAGGGAATGCGATAACCGTCGGCGCATCCATCGCGACACCTTTATAGCCAAGCTCATCCAGTGTTGGCGTATTCGGGTAGTTGCCGAGGCGCTTGGAGGACACTGCCGCCAGAGTCTTAATCTTGCCCGGATAGCGGGATTGAACACCACCGGAATAAGCGAAATCGACTTGGTTAGACAGGACGAGCTGCACCATGCCGCGACCACCCTTGGTCGGGATGTAATCAACTTTGATGCCTTCTTGCTTGGCGATGGCTTGCATGATGATCTTCGCGCCAGGGCTGAGCGATGCGTATTTGATGCCGCCCTTTTCCTTCGCATATTTAACGAGTCCAGCCATGTCATCATACGGTCGGCTTTGCGGTGCCACCATAGAAACTTGGAATTCCGTCAATGCGCCAGCGTAGACATAATGCTCGTTGGTGAATTTCAAAGCAGAGTTGATCTGCGGGTTTAGCGTGATGCCGGTGACAGCGCCGAAGAAGAACGAATCTCCATCGGTCCCGCTGTTCTTGAAGCTCTCCAGCGCAACCGCTTGGCCGCCGCCCGGACGGTTGATCACGTTGACCTGCTGGCCAAGCTCGCGCGACAGGATTTTGGACAGCACCCGGCCCTTGGTATCCGTGCCGCCGCCAGCCTTGTAACCGATCAGCATGGTAATCGGCTTAGTCGGCCAGCTTGTGTCAGCCATGGCTGCACTGGCAGCGATTGCGCCCGCTGCCGTCATCGCGACAGCAGTCGCGAAGCCTTTGAAAACATGTTTCATCTTAAATCTTCTCCCTTGGTCGATTGGTAGGCAATTCAGTTGGTTTCTGCTTTGGCCATTTCGGCCATTTGTTTCCGTTGCAGCACTGTCAACCGCCATACGCCAACCACGGCGAGTACGGCGAATACGATGGCGACGGGGTGGTCGAGCAGTTCAGGCAGGTCCGTCACCAGGCCCAGTGATTGGCGCAGCGACAGCTCAAACGATGGTCCGATCACGAAGCCGATCAGGAACGTTACGAACGAAAAATCATACTTCTTAGAGAAGAAGCCGATGATCCCGAACACAATCATCACGCCGATCCCGAACGTGCCGCCGCCTTGCAGATAGGCACCAATGCAGCACAGGAACACCACAATCGGCATGATCAGCGCCGGTGATATCCGAACGATCCGCGCAAACATGTTCTGGCCGAAATATCCAATAAAGAGCAGCATAACACTGGCCGCGAGCATGGAAACATATACGCCGAGGATCAGGTCCTTGTTCTCCAAAAACAACAGCGGCCCAGGCGTGATGCCCTGAATGGTGAAGGCGCCGATTAGAATGGCCGCGATCACGCTACCCGGAATGCCAATAGCGAATAGCGGCACGAGGCTGGCTGGAACGACGGCATTGTCGGCGCTTTCCGCTGCGGCCACACCTTCAATGGCACCCGATTCCTCAAAATCCGCACCCCGCCCTGATGCGCGCCGTTCAGCGCCGTAGGACAGGAAAGAACCAACACTCGCCCCAAGTCCTGGCAAAATGCCAACCACGGTGCCGATCAGCGAGCCTCGCACAATTGGACGGATGCAGTTTTTCCAGTCTGCTAGGGTGACGATCTGGTCTTCCCGTTTGGATGAGCCTTTCAGCAGGTCTGCCTCATCCGCGAGCCGTTGCCGCTGGCCGATCTGGATCATCATTTCAGACAGCGCCAGCATGCCGATGGCGACGGGGATGAGCGGCAAACCGTCATACAGCTCAATCAACCCGAATGTCAGCCGGGGCGATCCAGTTTCAATCTCCAGCCCCATACAGGAAATCAGGATCCCGAAGAGGCCTGCGATCAGGCCCTTCAGCATGGAACGTCCGGAAAGGCCAGCGATAAACACCATGGAGAAAGCCAGGATGGCCGTCAGTTCGACCGGTCCGATGCCAAGCGCATATTCGGCCAATTCTTGAGCGACCAATATCAGAACTATGGTGGAGAATAAGTCACCCAAAACGGAGGCAAACAAGCCCATCTTCAACGCTTTCTGCGCTTTGCCCGCCCGTGCCAGCGGATAACCCGCCATCGCCGTCGGCGTCGATGAAGGTTCGCCCGGCGTGTTTAACAGGATCGCGGATACCGCACTTCCCGCCGTCGAGCCTTTGGAGATGCCGACCAGGAATGCAATCGCTGAAAGCGGCTCGAGATAGAACGTCAGCGGAATCGCAACTGCTGTCGCCGTGCCTTTGCCCAGCCCAGGCAGCGCGCCAACGAGATATCCAAGCGTCACCCCAAACAGGATCCACGCAAGATTGCCAATGGCGAAGGCCGACCCAGCGACCGAATAAAGCTCTTCAAGCATGCCTGATCATCCAATCGCCGTGCCGAGCACTTTGTAGAAAAGTAGCCATGCGCCGATCAGCAGAAAGGCAGGAATGCCAACAAGGAAATAGATCCGGCGCTCGCCCATGTAGAGCATTAGGCCCAAAATCAGCAGACCAGCCGCCACTGCCGGGTTCACGTATTTGAACAGCAGAACTGCAACGCCGACAGCCGCAATGACCGCAACCGAGGATATCCATTCCGCCTTCGGCACCGCCTGCCCTGCAGCTTTGCCGCGCTTGAGCTTACCCGCAGCTTGCATCGTCAACAGGACCGCTAGGCCCGTTATGCACACAGCACAAATCTGCGGCAGCAAGGCAGGCGAAATCGATGCGTCACCGCCATCGCTCGTTTGCGTAGGGATCAACACAAATAGTGTGATGAGCCCAAACACCATCAAGCCGATACCGGCATATAAGTCTGACTTTGGCATTCCCTGATATGTCCGTTGTTCTGGTTGTTGACCGGACTTGAGCACAGCGTATCGTGCGACATTGCGGAATGTCCACAGCGGATGGAAAGGTGCCCAATGAACCCAATCTATGAATATTGCCGCTTCAAGACGGCACCTCGTGCGCTGCAATCGGCACCTGAGGCCGCTCGCAAACGCTTTGCCGAGAGGGCGACAGCCAGCGGCGGGACGTTGTTTGGATGTTGGCGGAGCGTCGTAGGTCTTGGTCTGGCGCGGGATGAAGGCATCGCCGTGACAAGTTGGGCTAGCGTGGAAGCAGCCAATGCTGCGGTGCCTGTTGTGGATGCAGAACGAATCCTTCTTCAGGCCACTGTTCGTCCGCTCACCGACGCCGCACCGACCTATGAAGGCATATATGTATTCTGTTGGTTCGATGTGGCGGAGGCCGAATGGCAGGACTTCTGCGATCTCTCCAATGCTGCGTGGCCGAACATGGAATCTGTTTTTGATGTGAACATATGCGGCTTCTGGAAAAGCCTCGACACCCAGCCTCCAGCGTCAAAAACCCTGCTGCTGACACGCTATGCTGACCTCTCAGTGTGGGAAGCTTCGCGTTGGTGGAATACGCCAGTCGCTGCAGCCGACGCCTCTATGAACCGCTTTAAGGCGCGTAATGAAATGATAGATGCAACAATCGCTTATCCTGCACTGCCAATTTTCTAGTTCAACAAAAAGAAGCAGCATACCCAGTTCGCGATGGCCAGAAAGATCACGCCAAAGCAATGGCTGACGCTGCTTACAGTGCAGCTCTGCACAGTGCTATTCGGCGCGACGGTCACCAGCGTCACGGTGATCCTGCCGCAAATGAAGGGCGCGCTTTCCGCCACGACAGACCAGATCGCCTGGATCCTCACGCTGAACCTCGTCGCCACCGCCGCAGCCACGCCGCTGACAGGGTGGCTGGCGTCCAAGCTTGGCTGGCGCAAGCTAATGCTGGGCTCCGTCATTGGCTTCACCTTCGCTTCCGCTGCATGCGGATTTGCAGACACGCTGGAAACGCTGTTGGTTTTCCGGGTGATCCAAGGCGCATTCGGCGCGCCAATCTTCCCGCTCGGTCAATCCATTATCCTGGCTCGATTCCACCGCGAGCAGCATCCGATGGCGCTGATGATGTGGGGTGTCGGCGGCGTCATGGGGCCAATCTTGGGGCCGACCTTCGGCGGCATGGTGGCGGACGCGCTGGATTGGCGTTGTGCATTTTTCATGATGGTTCCGCTAGGCTTGGCAGCCTGCATCCCAATCATCTTATCTCTGAAGAATGAAGAGCAAGGCATTGGCAGACGGTTCGATTTTATTGGTTTCCTGCTAATCGCCGTCGCTGTCGGCTCCATGCAATTGGTGTTCGACCGGGGGCAGCGGTTGGACTGGTTCGACTCGACCGAGATCATCATTGAGGCGTCACTCGCCGCTGCATGCATCTACTTCTTCCTGGTTCACGCAAGTTTCGCGCGGGCACCGCTATTCGAGGCAGCCACCTTCAAAGATAGGAATCTCGTGCTTGGCGTCTGCTTCGCGCTGATTATGGGCATGCTGCAATACACGCCGATGGTGCTGTTCCCCTCCCTGCTGCAGGACCTGCGCGGATACCCGGATTCTATCGTTGGCTATCTGATCGCCACCCGTGGTGTCGGCAATTTCCTGAGCTTTTTCGTCGTCGCTCAATGCACACGGCTCAATCCACGCGCAACATTGGCGGCGGGGCTTCTGATCCAGGCCGGGGCCGGTGTGTGGATGGGGCAGCTGGATATGAACATGACATCTGCCGATGTCATGTGGACCAACATCATTCATGGATTCGGATTCGGGCTGGCCTATACCCCCATGGCTGTATTGGCGTTTTCAACGCTTGAACCGCGGTTGCTAACCCAGGGCAATGCGATTTTTAGCCTGCTTCGAATGCTTGGCAGCAGCATCTTTATTTCAATCACACTCGTCATTTTCGTGCAGTCGAGCGCCGGCGCTTATGCCAACCTTTCAAGCTTGATAACGCCGTTCGATGGTGGGCGCCTGGACCCATGGGTCGCGCAGTTCGGCGAGATAACAAGCAGGACATTTCAACAGCTTGCGGGCGAAGAAGTCCGCCGGGAAGCCGCAATGATTGGCTATCTTAATGCCTTTCATCTGCTGACAATCATGCCAGCTCTGGCCGCTCCATTGGCATTCTGCTTCAAAGTTCGACCCCGCGACGGATAGTGACCGATGCACCCTTTCGGTGGAAAACATGGGGATAATTTGTGCACAGATGATAAATAATCCAGGAGCGTTTCAATCGTTCTTGCGCTTACGCTGACGGCGAACTCATGGAGCGCGATTGATGCACGGCGATACAAAAACCAAAGTCCGGAAATCTAACTCATTGCGGCTTGGCTTGGCGCTTTCTGTGATTGTGTTCCTAGCCGCTGCAGCGAGCATCGCCAACCTGCCCTAGGGGCTGATCGCATTGGAAACCCCGTTCAATAAATAGCCGAGACCTCAACGCCTTTAGGCAGAAGCCTTAGTTTACTGGCTTGAACCAGCGATGGATCACACGGTCGCCAAGTTCAATGGCAAGTCGGCTGGCCATGCCGGCACGTAGCTCCAGAATACCTGTCGTCGGCAAATCTGTGCCGCGTGCTGTCGTTGAATAGGGCGTCGCATGCTCAATGACATGGATGACACGGCCTTCCGCATCAATGAAAATCATATCAAGCGGCGCGGGCGTGTTCTTCATCCAAAAGTACGCCGGGCCTGGCGGGACTTGCTGGAAGAGCATGCCTTTGAAAGCTGCAAGCCGTGGCCGTTTCATCAGCCCACAGGCCTTTTCCTCCGCCGTAGCGGCAAGTTCGACAGTGAATTCTGTCACGCCGCGTAAGGTTTCCAGCGTCAATTGCTCTGTCTTGAGCTGCGACTGAGGTGGATTCTTACAAGCATGAGCAGATGCCGTGCTGAGAAGGACAGCAAGGCAGAAACCTGACAGACTTAAGGATCGAAGTGCTTTCATATCCAGCAGTATAGCAAAGCATGTGTGAAGAATCTTGCTGATAGGTGATGGCTATTGCAGGGTTGTGCATCGGAGAATTCCCCCATGAAGACATTGCTCGCCATCGACGCTGGCACAACATCAACCCGCGCCCTCGCTTTTGACCTAATCGGCACGATTATCGGTGAGAGCCAGCGTGAATTCACGCAAATCTACCCGCAACCGGGCTGGGTCGAGCACGACGCTGAGGAAATCTGGCTGGAAACACAACATTGTATCCGCGCTGTGCTCGCCAGTTTGGGGCAACAGCCGGTCGCAATTGGACTGACCAACCAACGGGAAACCGCGGTGATTTGGGAGCGCGCAACGGGCCGCCCTATCGCCAACGCAATCGTCTGGCAGGACAGACGTACCGCAAGCCAATGTCGCAGCCTCGCCAAAGCGGGCCATGAGACGGAAGTGACTGAAAAAACCGGCCTGGTGCTGGACCCCTATTTTTCCGCGACAAAGATTGCCTGGATTCTGGACAACACACCGGGAGCCCGCGCCAAGGCTGATGCTGGAGATCTGGCGTTCGGCACAATTGATAGCTGGTTGCTTTGGCAACTGACGGCAGGTGGCGTCCATGCAACGGACGCGACGAACGCCGCGCGGACATCCCTCTTCAACATCCGCGAAGGGCGTTGGGATGATGCGCTTTGCAAGATATTCAACGTGCCAATGGGAATGCTGCCAGAGGTTCGCGACAGCGCTGGAGACTTTGGCCGGACGGCCAAGGCTGCGATTGGCACCGAGTTACCAATTCTTGGCATCGCCGGCGATCAGCAGGCAGCAACCGTTGGCCAGGTCTGCTTTGCTCCCGGTGATGTGAAAAGCACCTATGGCACCGGCTGCTTTGCGTTGGTGAACACTGGAAAGACGCTTCAAGCGAGCCAAAACCGGCTACTCGGCACAATCGCCTACAGAATCAACGGTGAGACGACTTATGCGCTGGAGGGCTCAATATTTGCTGCGGGCGCTACCGTCCAATGGCTGCGCGATGGCCTGAAGGTTGTCCGGTCAGCACTGGAAGCCGAAGCCATGACGAAATCACTCGCGAGCAATCAAGGTGTGTACATGGTTCCAGCATTCGCTGGCCTCGGCGCGCCCTGGTGGGACGCAGAAGCCCGGGGGGCCATCTTTGGCCTAACGCGCGATACTGGCCCAGAGCAGCTCGCGCGCGCCGCATTGGAAGCTGTTGGCTATCAAACAGCAGACCTGCTTGATGCCATCGGCGCTGACGGCGCGAAAGTCACGGCTCTCCGAGCAGATGGTGGGGTGACGCGCAATGACTGGGCGATGCAGTTTCTGAGCGACATCCTAGCGATCCCCGTAGAGCGCCCGAAAGTGACTGAGACCACGGCGTGGGGTGCAGCGATGCTTGCAGGCCTTGCTGCTGGCGCGTTTGAAAGCCTTGAGGATGCAGGCCAACGATGGCGCGCCGACCGCCGCTTCGAGCCGAAGATGGATGAAGCGGACCGTATTCGCCTCCTAGCCGGGTGGCGCGATGCGCTGGAACGCACGCTGACAGATGCTGCCGTTCGCAAGCCTGATTAGTCGTCAATAATTATCTTCTCTTCGACGACGAATGTTTTGATGGCACCAATGAACTCTGCGCCATCTGCGAACAGGCGTTTTGCTTGATCAGACTGGATTGCTTTCTCCATTGTCTCCTCGTTGTCGTACCAGAGTTCGGCAATGCCATCGATGGCGATATCGGACCCGGCGATATCAGCGCGGCTCGCCTCTCCCACAATATGGCTTTGCACATAGCGGCGAAGCCCAGGGATGCCTCGTGCAAGCGGCCCATGGATTTCGAACCAATGACGGACGAATTCCTCGTGGGTTGTGCCGTCCTTGCGGGTCAAAAATGAAATACGCTTGATCAAAGGGCTATCCTTTCGGCCATGGTTTCGGCGATCATAGGGGACAGTTCCGAAATACGCCCCGATTATGTGAGTGAAGCAGATGCCAAACCCAACCGAAGTGCTTGCCGCTACAGGCAATGGCTTGATCGCCATTGTGAAGCGCGATTGCCCGACCTGCGAATTGGCTGGTCCCGTATTGGCGACACTGCAACAGGCCGGTCGGCTTGATGTGTATAGCCAGGATGACCCGTCTTTTCCGGAGCAAGTCTCCAAGGTCATCGACGACCGGGAACTAGCGGCCTCCTATAATTTGGATGTGGAGATCGTTCCAACTCTGATCCGCGTCCAGGATGGCAAAGAGGCTGACCGGACCTACGGTTGGGATAGTGCGGAATGGAGCCGGGTCGCGGGCCAACCCGTCGGCGAAGGCTTACCGCCGATCCGCCCAGGCTGTGGTGCTGCCAATGTTGAACCCGCAGCCCTTCGCATGCTGAAAATTCGCCACGGTGAAACCGGCCTGAAAGCCAGGTCCGTAGCGCTTGGTGGTGAAGAAGACGATATAGAAGCGGCATTCGCACGTGATTGGTCAGACGGCCTGCCCGTCGTGCCGCCAACAGAAGCTCGCGTGCTGGCGATGCTGGAAGGAACCAGTCGGGATTCCCAAGAAGTACTTGGCATCGTGCCGCCGAACCTAGACCCTTGCACCGTCGAAAAAGCCGCCATCAATGCTGTGATGGCCGGATGCAAACCAGAATATTTCCCAGTGGTGCTAGCGGCGCTCGACGCGACGCTCGACCCAGCGTTCAACATGCATGGGGTACTGGCGACAACGATGTATGTGGGGCCAGTATTCGTGGTCAATGGCCCGATCGCTCAGCGGATCGGCATGAACGGTAAGCATAATGCGCTCGGCCAAGGCAATCGCGCGAACCTGACAATCGGGCGCGCTGTGCAGCTCATCATCCGCAATGTCGGTGGCGGGAAGCCGGGCGGCATTGACCGTGCCGCTCTCGGCAATCCTGGCAAGCTCAGCTACTGCTTTGCGGAGGATGAGGCCGGATCATTCTGGCGGCCACTCTCAACGGACTTTGGCTTCAATGAAGGCGACAACACCGTCACAGTCTTTGCAGGATACGGCCTACAGGGCGTTGTCGACCAAAAGTCCCGCGACCCAGAAAGCCTCGCTCGTTCAATCGCTGAATGCTTGAAGGCCATGAACCATCCGAAGCTTTGGCCAGCGGCGGACGCGATCCTAGTCGTTTGCCCCGAACATGAGCGCACCTTTAAGGCTGCCGGGTGGAGCAAGGCTGACCTGATGAAACGGCTGATGGACCTTATGACCGGCCCTGCGGACGCTTTGGTTCAGGG
>CAJXVF010000045.1 GCA_913060845.1 uncultured Alphaproteobacteria bacterium
CCTCTCTATTCGTCGGCAGCGTCAGATGTGTATAAGAGACAGCACTTGGCTGATGTAGTACCAAACGCTGTCATCGAATGCGGCGACACTTGACGGCGTGCCAAGCACGGCGCGGACATCCTGTTTCGTCGCAGCGCCGGGACGCACGTCTTCCACCGTCGCGGTTCTAAGGATATGACCGTGCGTCGCAACCTCATCAGTGCAAGCACCAAGGCCAAGGCCTGCGGTCAGCGCTAAAGCGATTAGAGTGCGGCGGGCAAATTTGGGGTGGGCCAAATTGCGGCGTGTGATATGTAAGGGCGTATGCATGATTAAACTAAATAGTCGAGCAGCGGAGCCTGCGCAATGCGAAGATTAAGGCAATGGTGGGCGCGTCGGGTGTCCCATAGCGATGATCCAGCGTGGCGGCTCTATCGCGAGGTCGCTGTTGCGGCTGTCGCTCCGGCAAGGCTGGCCAAGTTCGATATGTCGAACGAGCCAGAGGACAAGTACGAATGCCTAGCGCTGCACTTGGCCGCTGTATGGCATCGTCTGGACCAAGGAGATGATGCTTTGCGTCGGATGCGTCGCCACGTGACCAGCGCGTTTGTCGCAGACATGGACGCCTCGCTCCGGGATATGGGGGCTGGCGACCTTGGGGTTGGCAAGCGGGTGAAGGCGCTGACAGAGCGACTATACGGCCGCCTCGCAGCTTACGCCCCTGCTTTGGAAGAAGGTGCAGGCGCAGAAATCGTTGAAGCTGCCCTGTTGCGCAATATGTACAAAGAGGGTGCTGACCCGTCTGCCGAACAATTGGCGACCGCGCGTGTGGCAGTGACAGACCTTGCTGCGGCTTGGCGAGCGCTTCCCGATTCCGCACTCTTGGCGGGCGAGGCTATTCAAATCGAAAGTGAGCGATGACTGAAGTTACTGAAGTCCTGGGCCTGGATAGGTTGCAATCTGGCCCACGCCGCCAAGCCCGTACCGCGACACCGGAAGAATGCGCTGCTGTTGCTGCGCGGCTTGGGTTGAACGCTGTCAAAGCCATCAGTTTTGATCTGGAAATATCCCAAACACCAGATCGCGATGTCTATGAAGTGATCGGCCAAACCTCAATGACAGCAGAGCGGACATGCTCTGTGACAAATGATCCGTTCGATGACATCACTCAGGCCGCGATCCAAGAACTCTTCACGCCGAATCCGAAAAAGGCGACGAGCGACGAAGACGATATTGAGGCCGATATGGATGTGGTCGATATCGAATTGGTTGAGAACGATATCATCGACCTTGGGGACCTGGTCGTCCAATATCTGGCGATGGAACTCGATCAGTCGCCCCGCTCGCCTGAAGCTGCTGCCGTGGTTGCGGCACCAGCGCCGAATGATGGACCGGTCCTCGCTGTTGGTAGAACGTTACCGTTCGCTGGCCTGGCGGACATGCTGCGCAACGGCAAAGGGGATGAGCCGAAAGGTGACGGCTGAGCCCAAGTAGTGCTTGGGTTTTAGCGCCTATGAATTTCCAGCACTTTTATCAGGTGCTTTCCCTGGATGGGCAGGGTACATTCACAAGCGTACGGCCATGGTAGATTCTACCGTGGGGTCGTGCAGTTAGGCCGTGAGAGAGCAATGGCAGCCAAAGGACCGATAATCGCGCTTGACGCGATGGGCGGCGATAACGCGCCCGGCATTGTTGTCGGCGGCGCTGCGATTGCGCGCGAACGGTTTCCAGAAGCGCGCTTTTTGCTGTTTGGTGATCCAGCAGTGCTTGAACCGCTGGTAGCTAAAGACAAGCTGCTTATGGAAGCAGTTGAAATTCGCGAAGCCGCTGATTCGATTTCCGCCGATACCAAGCCTTCACAAGCACTGCGCAATGGCCGTGACAGCAGCATGTGGCAAGCGCTGAATGCTGTCCGTGAACGGGAGGCGGACGCCGCCGTATCTGCGGGCAATACCGGGGCATTGATGGCGATCTCAAAGTTCGTCCTGCGCACGCCTATCGGTGTTGATCGCCCGGCGATGGCCAGCATTATGCCGACAGCCAATGGCGAGTCGGTCATGCTTGATCTCGGCGCCAATCTTGAGTGTGACGCTGATAACCTTTTCCAGTTCGCGATCCTGGGTGCACTGTTCGCCCGTTCCACCCTGGCAATTGAGCGGCCAAGTGTTGGCCTGCTGAATGTCGGCGCGGAGGAGCTTAAGGGCTCTGACGCCATCAAGGGTGCTGCGCAAAATCTGCGCCTACACGAAGGCGATTTACCACTCAGCTTCTATGGCTTCATTGAAGGCGATGACATTAGTGCTGGGGTTGTTGATGTTGTCGTGACGGATGGTTTTTCCGGCAATGTTGCGCTGAAAACGGCAGAGGGCGTGGCCAAGCTGGTTAGCGAGTTCACGCGCCGGGCGTTCAAAGCCTCGCCAATGGCGGCGCTTGGATATTTGTTTGCGCGCCCTGCGCTCCGGCGGCTCAGCACGCATTTGGACCCGCGCAAGTATAATGGCGCGGTCTTCCTGGGCCTGAACGGCATTGCAGTGAAGAGCCATGGCGGATCAGACGCTGTTGGATTTGCAAACGCCGTCGGCGTCGCGGTAGATATGGCGCGGCATGGTTTCCTGGAAAACGTGCGCACGGAATTCGAGCGTCTACAGGCTGATGGCCTGGAAGACAAAACTGCATCACTTTGAAGGGCGGCGCGTGACTATGGCGATACGTTCCATTGCGCGCGGCTGCGGCGCTTACTTGCCGGAGCGCATTGTCACGAATGCTGAGCTCGCGGCCAAGGTCGATACGACCGACGAATGGATTCAGGCCCGCACCGGCATCAAGCAGCGCCATATTGCTGCCGATGGCCAACTGACTTCGGATCTCGCTGTCCACGCAGCCAATCGGGCGATGGAGATGGCTGGTGTTGAAGGTAAGGACATCGACCTGATCGTTCTGGCGACCGCAACGCCCGATCACACATTCCCGTCCACAGCGACGACGGTGCAAGCTGCTATCGGTATGAGTGGCGGCGCAGCGTTCGATGTACAGGCTGTATGCTCAGGCTTCATTTTTGCACTGGCCACAGCAGATAACTTCATCAAGGCGGGGCAGTGCAAACGGGCGCTGGTCATTGGTGCAGAAACGTTCTCGCGCATTCTTGATTGGGAAGATCGCACGACCTGCGTGCTGTTCGGTGACGGTGCCGGTGCCATTGTGCTTGAAGCGAGCGAAGGCGAGGGGCCGGATGCTCAGGGCATCCTGTCGACCCATTTGCACTCAGACGGCCGTTTCAAAGAAATGCTCTATGTGGATGGGGGGCCATCCTCCACACAGACGGTTGGACATCTGCGCATGCAGGGCCGTGAGGTCTTCAAGCATGCGGTGACGAACCTATCCAACGTGGTGTTGGAAGCGCTTGAGGCCAATGGGCTTGAGGCCGATGCAATTGATTGGCTGGTGCCGCATCAAGCGAACCAGCGGATCATCTCCGGCGCTGCCCGGAAGTTGAAAATGGATACGGCGAAGGTTGTTACGACCGTATCCAGCCATGCGAACACATCTGCCGCATCTGTACCGCTGGCCTTGAATGTCGCCGTGCAAGATGGCCGCATAAAGTTTGGCGACCTATTGCTTTTAGAAGCCATGGGCGGCGGCTTCACCTGGGGTGCATCGCTGCTCCGCTGGTGATTGCCGCCGCTTAGACCGGACTTCGGTTTACTTCCCAAACAAGCCTTTAAGCTGCTTGATCGGATTAGCGTCTGGCTCAGGTTTTGGCGCTGTGTCCTTGGCTGGTTCGCTGCCGCCGAGTTTCTTGGTGACATCGTTCAGCAATCCGCCAATGCCCTTGGCACCGCCTTCAGCTACGCCCTTGATAGCGCCGACAGCACCTTCCGCGACCTTTGCAGCGCCTTCTAATGGTGCACTGCCCGGGTTGGTCAGAATGCCTGCCAGATCAGGGGCGAACTGCACGTCGTGCCAGGGGCCTGTGATCAGCACCGGTACGGCGATGCCTGTGATGGCCGTATCGCCACCTTGACCGCGGGCGTCAGCGACAGCTTTTGGATTGACGCGATAATCCACCGTGCGCTTCGGCATATCTGCAGTGCCTTTGCCGGTTACCCGGAACAAAGGTGAGGCCATGAACAGATCACTGTTGGACACGATGCCCTTGCTGATCTTGAAGGTGCCGGATAGTTCAGAGAAGTCTGTCTGCTGGGCCGCACTGGCTCCTGAATCCAGGAACGCTGTTTCGACTTTGCGCAGCATGGCCGCCAGATTGAAGCCATTGATCGCACCATCGCGGAAGACAAACCCACCTGATCCGCCAAGGCTCCGTACAATCGCTGCCTGAGAACTACCGGCACCCGTGACTGAGATATTTAGGTCACCTTTGCCCTCAAGCTGGTCAAAGTCAGCAGCGTCCGTCAGCAACGGCTCGGCACTAATGCCCTTTAGATTAAAGGTCTTGGCGATCCGAGGTGTTTTGCCGGAAGCATCAAGGGTTACTTTGCCCGAGCCAGCGCCGCCATAGAGCGCCAATTTAGTTAGCCCAAGATCCAGTTTACCGCCGTTAAGCGTTGCTTTAAGAGCGCTTTCGCCAATCTTGATCTTCTGGACGAGCAAGCTTTCCATCGTGAAGTCTAGCTTCGCGTTGACCTGGCGGAAGCCGGAGAAATCAATCTTGTCCTCGCTCCATTTGCCCGGCCCGCTGGCACCTGCAGACTTGGTCTGGCCTTCAGCTGGTACTGGGATATACGGGTTCAGGTCGACTGGGCCAAGCGCTAGTTTGGCGTCAATCGCGGGTACTTTACCGCCACCATTGAACGCGAAATCGCCTTTGCCGCGAAGGGCGTCGATAGCGATGGATGCGCCTGTGAAGGCAATGCGTGAGCCATTAAGAGAGAACTGCCCATCCGCCTCAAAGGGACCGAGAACATCGCCTTCGATCGCGATTGGCGTGGCAGCCCACCCGGCCAAGTTCTTGATCGATGGTGTTTTAAACTTCGTGGCGCCAGCCAGTGCGAAGCCTTTTGCGAAATCCGCTGCACCATCGAACAAAAGGTCGAGATGCGTTCCAGATACTTTGGCGTTCAGATTGCTCTTGCCGGCTTCGATTGCCGCCAAAGGCTTGGCCATGCCGAGCTCAAGCGCGATCTTTTCTGCTTTCCAGACAAGATCGCCCTCTGCGCCGAGCGGCCCGTTCAGGCTTGGCAATGTGAGTGAGAGATTGACGTTTTCGAGGACTTCGGTCGTACCGGCCTTTGCGTCAGTGAACGATACTCGGCCACCTTCAATCCTGACATCGCCGAGGGTGAGGTTCTTCAGCTCTTCCGGCAGGGTCGCTTTGCCGCCGCCGCCACTAGAAGCGCCGCCGTCAGCCTTGGCACCGCCAAAGTCCCAGTTGGGCTTGCCTGATTTATCGACATAGAGCCGGATATCCGGCTTCACCAGTACGAATTCTTTGATCTCAACTGAACCAGAAATTAGCGGCATCACAGGCACTGCGATCCGAACTTCCTCAACCGATGCCATGTTCGCATCGGGTGCGCCCTTGGCGTTGGCAAATGTGGTCTTGCCAAGCTTGATTGAGACTTCCGGCCAGATGCTGAGATCAGGCTTGCCGGAAACGACGAGTTTCCGCCCGGTCGCTTTCTCAACTTGCGCGGTGCCTTCCGCAACAATGTCGTCGAGCGGTACGAGATAGGGCAGCGCTACGCCTGCGCCGATGATCAGGACGATCAGCGCAAATGCACCAATCGCTAGCCATTTTATAAATTTACCCATTGGGTGTGTCCTCTAAGAATTTTCGTCCAGGTCTTGGTGCGCGCCGTATTTGGGCGGCTAGCCGAAGACCTTCTGGAGAAGTGGGGTGACCCGTTTAGCGGGATTATTGCGGATCGCTGCCTCTTCTTTTGCAATGTAATGGAACAGGCCTTTCAGGGCCTTCTCCACGGCATGGTCGACCATCAAATTCTTACCTTCTGGCGCCAATGCCGCGCCGCCAGCGGATGCAGCCGCACGATCATAGGCGCTGAAGGCATCTGTCTCGCTCAATTCACGCTCGACAATGGGGCGCATTTTGGCCGAAAGAGGATTGGTCATCTTACCTTCAAAATACCGTGTGGCGGAATCATCGGGGCCGGTCAGGATACCGCGCGAATCATCAATCGTCATTTGCTCAATGGCGTTACCAAACATCTGTTTGGCCTCATCCATGGAGCCTTCTGCGGCACGGTTCATGCGCAATTCAACTTCATCCAGCAATCCAGCGCCACCGGTAAACCGCATCACTTTCTTGGCGGTATTAATCCAACCTGGGAGCGGAATATGCGCCACAGGGTCATTGAAGAACCCGTTGGCTGAGCCGAGATTGCCAGTGACGGTTTCTGTGCCGACACGCAATGCATCGCGCAGGCCGCCGCCAATCTCTGCGTTGGATAGGGAAGAGCTTCCTCCGCCGCCAAGGCCTTTAAGGATTGATCCAGCATCCTTGAAAATACTTTGGGCATGGACTGCTGGGCCTGCAGCCATCAAAGCCAAGGGAAGGATCAGAACACGGGCGAATTTCGCATTGGATATCTCCATCAAATCGCGTTGCGGGGGTGCGTCCCAAGCCGTTCATGCTGAAGGTTGATCAGCAGCAAACACGCAGGTGCAAGGGAATGGCCCAACCGGAGAGGAATCGCAAGCCATGGGCCGTTTCGCAAATGCGCACGGCTTCACAAATGCGCGCGTCGCTGATTGAATAGGGGGGCTGACCCCAACGTTCTAAAGGGCTTCTCGCCATGACCGCATATCTAATTGTCCGCGCCGAAGTATCTGCCGCTGACCGGGACGCCTTCGATCATTGGTATGAGACAGAGCATCTGCCTGACGCCAAGGCGGCCTTCAATGTGCAGAACGCTGAACGTGGGTGGAGCGAAACCGAAGACAACGCCCACTTCGCATTCTACGAATTCCCTGATCTGGCTCATGCTGAAGCAGCAACTGGATCAGATGCCATCACCGCGCTCATTGCGGAATTTGACAGGGTCTGGGAAGGCCGTGTCACGCGCTCCCGCAATGTCGTCGCCATTAAACAGAAACTATAGGAGAAATCACCATGACCCCTCCCGCACAACCAGCCCTTAAAGCCGTTGATAGCACCATGTCCGAAGCCGAGTGGCAGACACGGGTTGATCTCGCCGCCCTCTACCGGCTCTTCGTGAAATATGGCTGGACGGACCTGATCTACACCCACATCTCCGCGCGCGTTCCGGGCGAAGAGGGGAATTATCTGATCAATCCCTACGGCATGTTCTTTGACGAGATCACGGCGTCCTCGCTTATTAAGGCCGACTATGACGGCAATGTCATTGACCCGCCCGGCGGCGAATACAATCAGGCAGGCCATTTGATCCACACGGCTGTGCTGAAAGCGCGCCCTGAAATTAATTTCGTGCTGCACACCCATAGCCGCGCCGGTGCTGCCGTATCAGCAATGAAATGCGGCCTGCTACCGTTGTCGCAACATTCCAACATCGTTCTGGAGCAGGTTGCTTATCACGACTATGCCCAGGTCACGAATGATGACGAAGAATGCGAGCGTCTTGGCCGGGACATCGGCGACAAATATCTGATGCTGATGCGCAATCACGGCCTGCTCGGCTGCGGGCGCACTGCCGCAGAAGCCTTCCATTACCTGTATTACATGGAAATGAGCTGCAAAATTCAGGTGGACGTGCTGGCCTCCGGCCAGGATTACATCGTGCCAGACCAGGATGCTATCGATAGCCTTGGCAAGCACGGCGCACCGGGTGATGTGCCAAAGGGCGACCGCGCATGGCCGGGCCTGCTCCGTTCGCTCGATCGCCAAGACCCAAGCTACCGCGAATAGCTGAACAGAAAGCCTGAGCCTCTTATGAGCACCAATAATCTGCCGCTGCCTCTGGCACGCGGCCCCATGAACGCGCCCGGTCTGGCCCGGCTTCGTAAAGTGCTGACAGATGCGGAACCGCAGCTGATCGGCGAAGTCGCACGCCTTGGCATGGGTGATCCAGATGCAATTGCGCTCTGGTACGGTGAGGGCGATATGCCCACGCCCGCGTTCATCTGTGATGCGGCTTACGAGGCCATGCGGGCGGGGCAGACCTTCTATAGCCACAAGCGCGGCACGCCCGAGCTCCGCACGGCGCTCGCAGATTATATGAGCGGTATCTGCAGCCAGACGGTGGATATTGAGCGGGTGACGGTCACGTCGTCCGGCATGCATGGCATTCTGGTGGCAATGCAGGCGATCCTGGCGGCGGGCGATAATGCCGTTGTGGTTGGCCCGGTATGGCCGAATGCGGAGGCGACGGTGAGGGTCGTCGGCGCAGAGCCACGGGTTGTTAGCCTGAACAATGAAAACGGCGTGTGGCGACTTGATCTGGAAGCACTGTTTGCGGCGTGTGATGACTCCACGCGACTGATTTTCGTGAACTCTCCCGGCAACCCAACTGGCTGGATGTTGGAACGGGATGAGCAGCAGGCCATCTTGGATTTCGCCAGGGCTCGCGGCATCTGGGTGATGGCGGACGAAGTTTATGCTCGCCTTGTTTACGACCGGCCCGTAGCGCCATCGTTCCTGGATATAGCTGAGGAAGATGATGCCGTTGTCGTGGTCAATAGCTTCTCCAAAAGCTGGGCGATGACAGGCTGGCGCGTTGGTTGGTTAACCCATCCGCCTTGGATCAGCGAAGTCCTGGCGGAATTGATCGAATACAGCACCAGTTCTGTGCAGCCGTTTCTGCAGCACGCTGCCGTCACAGCCGTTACCGAAGGTGAGCCGCTGGTTGCTGAAATTCGGGAACTTTGTCGGGTTGGTCGGGATATCGTGACGCCAGCGCTTACCGCCCATCCCCGTGTCGTTATGGCACCGCCTGTTGCCGCGTTTTACGCGTTCTTCCAGGTGGAAGGCATGACGGACAGCCTGGAATGGTCGAAGCAGCTTTACCGGGATACGAAAGTCGGCGTCGCTCCGGGTCGTTCATTTGGCCCCAATGGTGAAGGCTGGATACGCCTCTGTTTTGCATCATCGCCGGAGGTTTTGAACACGGCAATGGATCGGCTGACGGACTATCTTAATCGCCCATGATTGCGGCTTTGGCTGCCTTTTGCATGACGCTGGGCAGGCCAACATCGCCTAGCTGATCAACCGGACGCCAGAAGCAGTCTTCAGGCGGTGTGGCGTCAGCGATACGGCCACAGAAGACTGAGAGTTCCAGCCTGAAATGCGTGAACACATGCGTTACCGGTGGGGTGACAGCGAACCATTCAGTGGCCAGCGCCTCAATGCTTGCGGGCGCTTCATCATCTGACCAACCGTATGAGGGCAGTTCGACCATGGCGCCCAGTAAGCCCTTTGGCTTTCTACGCCGCAGCAGCACTTGGCCATCTGCGCGTTCCAGCCAATAAGCCCTGCCTTGGCGAAGAGGTTTCACTTTCTTCGGCGCTTTCTTCGGTAAATCCGCAGCAACGCCGGCTTTGTGGGCTTGGCAGAACGATTGAATGGGGCAGGCGAGGCATCGGGGTTGGCGTGGCAGGCAGATGGTGGCACCTAAATCCATCAT
>CAJXVF010000046.1 GCA_913060845.1 uncultured Alphaproteobacteria bacterium
GAGATGTGTATAAGAGACAGGCGTTTGGCCGTTCTCATCCTGCTTGCCGATGATGCGCGGGCGCTTATCAGCGTCAATACCGTACATCGCCTCCTTGAGCTGGGCCTCAATCAGGCTGCGTTTTTCTTCAACAACCATGACCAAGTCGAGGCCTTCGCAGAATGCGCGCGCACCCTCCGTTTCGAGCGGCCACGGCATGGCGACTTTGTAAAGCGACACGCCAAGACGGCCGGCTTCTTTCTCATCCAGTCCAAGCTCATCCAATGCCTGACGGACATCCAGATAGGCTTTGCCTGTTGTGACGATGCCGATCCGGCGCTCTGGCCCGCTAAAGATCACGCGGTCCAGGCGATTGGCCTTAGCGTATTCCAATACGGCTGGCAGCTTGTAGCGGTGTAGCTGTTCTTCCAGCGCCAGCATTTCGATGATGATTTGGCGGTTGTTCAAGCCTTCTGGCGGCATATCAATTTGCGGTAGAATGGGCTGAACGCGCTCTGGTGAAAAGTCAACAACTGCTGATGAATCAACAGTTTCGCCAATGGCCTTAAAGCCAACCCACATGCCAGAGAAGCGAGACATTGCGAAGCCGTGCAGGCCAAAATCTAGGAATTCCTGAACGCCGGCCGGTGAGATCACCGGCATCATCGCATCAACGAATGCGAACTCGCTTTGATGCGCGACGGTAGATGACTTGGCCATGTGATCATCGCCGGCAAGTGCGATCACACCGCCATGCTTGGCGGACCCAGCTTGGTTCGCGTGCTTGAATACGTCGCCGGACCGATCAACGCCGGGGCCTTTGCCGTACCAAATGCCAAAGACGCCATCGTATTTCGCGTCGCCAGAATGCTCGATCTGTTGCGCACCCCAGATCGCCGTCGCCGCCAGGTCCTCGTTGAGGCCGGGGCGGAAGGTGATGTGGTTTTCTTCCAGGTGCTTGCGAGCCTGCCAGAGTTGCTGGTCGTAAGCGCCCAGCGGGGAGCCGCGATACCCGGAAATATACCCGGCTGTGTTCAGCCCAGCCGCGATATCGCGTTGGCGCTGCATAAGCGGAATACGCACAAGCGCTTGTGTGCCGGTGATGAACGCGCGGCCGCGCTCCAGCGTATATTTGTCGTCGAGTGATACGTCGCGCAGCTGCATGGGTTTGCTCCGGCGAAATGAAGAATCTGTCGCCGGGGACTATAGCTGAAATAAAGCAGTCTTGTAGAGGCCGTTGTTCAATTGGCTTGCAGCAGCCCTAATAGTTGGGCGACACGCGCTGGGCTGCTGATTCGCTCAAGGCCAGCGCGGTCTCTGGCGCACATGATAACGGCGGCTTTTGCATCCAAGCCATCGGCACCGCCATTGCCAGTGAAGTCCAACCCGCCAAATGCGAAGGCGCAAAGGTCACCAAGCCCATCAACCTTCGCGACGAACCCGCTCGCCAGATTGCCTGTCTGCGGCAGGGGGACTGGGCGCGTGTGCGCAGATGGTGCGCCATCGTCATCGGTGAATGTCTTGCCTAGTTCTTTGGAGAACGCGACTGGCGATAAAGTTGGTTCAGCGGCTGTCTGGTTCAACCGGCCACGCTTGGCGCGGGTGAGCACAATAATGCTGTTCTTATTCGAAAGCTTGGGAACCTTCACGGGTGCTGCTTCTGCCGGATCGCCACCGAGTTTTGCTGATGCGCCGCCAATTGTGGTCGCTCCCAGTGCTAATGCTACACAAAATGCAGCCGTTATCTTTCCCAGCGGTGCGCGGCTCATTGAACCTTCTCCGCACCGTTCAGCAAGGCGCTGACCCGAATTTCTGGCGGCGTCAGGGTGCTGACAGGATCACACAGGATCAGCCGCGCCATGGCGACGATGGCATCCGAATCTGCAGTTTCGGTATAGCCTGCGATAGCGAAATCGCAGGATTTTCCGCCAGCCTCGACGCGAGCAACGAACCCGGTCGCGCGGCGTCCTTCAGGCTGTAATGCCATGGGCGCTGCGTAAGCGATGATGCTTTCCTCGCCCATATGGAACCGCCGACGGACTTCGCGTTCGAATGCGGAGACATCGCGTGCAGCGATTGTCCGGCTAGGCTTCAGTGGCGGCTTGGGGTCTCGAAGCACCCCGACAGCGCCTTTGCGGCCAGTGAGCTTAGCGGCTTCTTCCACTCGGCCGTCACGGCGGCGCTGAATCGTAAGTTCTTTGATTGGCAGAGACATCTGCTCAATCCACATGGTGTCCTGCATCGATGCCATCTGCGGGACCAGCTCGGCGCTGTTAGCGGCGCGAACGGAGTAAGCGACGACGACCGAGAGTGAGACAATCGCAGCCATAGCAATAACGTTGAAGCGATGCATCTTGCGTAAGGCCTCCTGCCTGATTTGCTTAACATCATATTAACGCCATGCTGGGGCTTTTTGGGCATGTTCGCAATGGAAATTCAGCGTTGCGCCATGGGGATTAATCCTTCAGCGCGGCGTTAATCATGTTGCCCCCGGTTGACCCGTTGGCGGTGCAGAACTACCAACCGCAGGTTCAACCCCTTCTGGAGCCTTGTCCCGCCATGACGAACCCTGCCGCTGAAGCTGCCCGTGCCTGGCCGTTTGAAGAAGCGCGCAAGCTCGTCAAACGGTTGGAGAAACGGGATAATCCGAAGGGTTATACATTGTTTGAAACCGGCTATGGCCCGTCTGGCCTGCCGCATATCGGTACTTTTGGCGAAGTGGCGCGCACGTCCATGGTGCGCCGGGCATTTCAGGAACTCTCTGATGTTCCTAGCAAACTGATCGCATTTTCGGACGATATGGATGGCTTGCGCCGTGTGCCGGATAACGTGCCGAACAAAGAGATGCTGGAAAAGTATCTGAATAAGCCACTAACAGAAGTGCCGGACCCATTTGGTACACACTCCAGCTTCGGCGCACACAATAACGCACGTCTGCAGGCGTTTCTGGATACGTTTGGCTTCGAGTACGAGTTCAAATCCTCGACGGAAGCCTACAAAGCTGGCGAATTTGACGAAGCGCTTTTGGCGATGATGCATCGCTTTGATGCCGTCATGAAAGTCATCCTACCGACGCTTGGACCGGACCGTCGCGCAACCTATTGCCCATTCCTGCCGATCTCCGAGACGACAGGTGAAGTACTGCAAGTTCCGGCAGAGGAAATCAGCGTTGATGCGGGCACTATGGTCTACCGAGACCCAGCCACGGATAAGTTGGTCGAAACGCCCGTCACTGGCGGTCATTGTAAGCTGCAATGGAAGGCGGACTGGGCAATGCGGTGGCGGGCTCTGGACGTTGATTACGAGATGTCTGGCAAGGATCTCATCGACAGTGTGAAGTTATCGTCCCGGATTTGCCGCATCCTTGGCGGTGAACCACCGGAAGGCTTCACCTACGAGTTATTCCTGGATAACGGAGGCGGCAAGATATCGAAGTCCAAAGGCAATGGTCTGTCGGTTGAGGATTGGCTAAAATACGCCCCGCCAGAAAGCCTGTCGCTGTTTATGTACCAGAAGCCGAAAGCAGCGAAGCGGCTGTATTTCGACGTTATCCCACGCGCCGTAGATGAATACCGCCAGCATTTGGCCAAAGTCTCTGAATTGGAGGCGGATAAGCTGCTGGAAAGCCCCGCATGGCACATCCATGCCGGCGCTGCGCCAGAGCCTGAAGGCGATTTCTCCTACTCACTGCTGTTGAACCTCGCGGCAGTCTGCAATGCAGAAGAGAAGGCGACGCTTTGGGGGTTCATTGGGCGATATCAGCCGGACCTGACGCCAGAAACAGCGCCAATGCTGGATGATCTCGTTGGCTATGCACTCGCGTATTATCGGGATTTTGTGAAGCCGGAAAAAACTTACCGTGCACCATCTGATGCCGAACGCGCGGCCATGCAAGATATGCGGGACCGATTGGCGGTGGCAGAAGAAAAAGACGCCAGCGCCCTCCAGAACATTGTCTACGATGTGGGCAAGACCCACGGCTTTGAGAACCTGCGTGCTTGGTTCCAGGCGCTTTATGAAGTTCTGCTTGGCCAATCGTCAGGTCCGCGCATGGGGTCCTTCATCGCGCTTTATGGCGTTGATGAAACCATCGCGCTGATGGATCAGGCGCTAACGGGTGAAGGCCTTGCTGCGGGCGCGTGACAAGCACGCTGAATTCGGCATTATTGGCTGAAACGAGCTTTTGCTGAGGAGATTGCACATGCCTATCAAACTGACAAACGCCCAAGTCGAAGAATATAACGAGAAGGGCTATATCGTCGTTGAAGGCGTGCTCTCGCCAGAAAAGCTTGCGAAGCTGCGGGAAGAGACAGACAAGATCATCGCGGCTGCATCCTCCGTTACGGAGAACAATGAGCTGTATGATCTTGAAGACAGCCACAACGCATCAAACCCGCGCGTCCGCCGGATCAAGGAACCCTATAATCACGTTCCATATTTCTGGGATCTGGCGAAAGATTCTGATGTTACGGATATTGTGGCGCAGCTCGTCGGCCCGAATGTGCGGGTTTATGGCGGCAAAATGAATATGAAGGCGGCAGGTTATGGCGCGCCAGTGGAATGGCACCAGGACTGGGCGTTCTACCCTCACACCAATGATGACGTGCTGGCTACCGGTATGTTGCTGGACGATTGCGATGAGGCGAATGGCCCGTTGATGGTCGTGCCTGGTAGCCATAAAGGCCCTGTTTATGATCACCACAATGACGGTGCATTCTGTGGGGCTTTTGATCCAGACGAATTGAAAGTCGATCTATCTAGCGCTGAAAAATTGATGGGGCCTGCGGGTTCCATGACGATTCATCATGTGCGGGCTGTGCATGGTTCGGCGCTAAACACCTCCAACCGCCAACGCCGGTTGCTGCTGACGGAATATGCGGCCGCTGACGCGTGGCCGATCGCCAATTTGAAAGGCGGTTTTGAAGCGTTTGAAGGCCGCATGGTTCGCGGCGTCAGCACCAGCCAGCCACGCATGGCGCCAGTACCGGTGCGGATGCCGTTCCCGGGTGCGAAAAAGCAAGGTTCGATTTACGAGAACCAGAAGGGTGCAGGCCGCCGCTACTTCGATACGTTCGAGAGCAAGACCGAGGCTGCCGAGTGACAATTACCTACGGCTCTGTCCCGCTCGATCAAGCGCTTGCGCTTTCAGGCATGGAGTTCCTCTCCGCCATTCGTGACGGTCGCCTACCACATCCGCCCATAGCGGAAACTGCAGGGTTGCGGCTGGTGACGGTTGAGCCGGGCTTTATTGTCTGGGAAGGAGAGCCAACGCCAGCTTATTTCAATCCGCTTGGCGGCATTCATGGCGGCTGGATCGCGACGCTGCTGGATAGCTGCATGGGCTGCGCTGGTCACACGACACTGGCAGCCGGCATTCCCTACACCACGATAGACCTCAAAGTGAATTATGTCCGTGCCGTTACGCCGAAAGTTGGCGTTGTGCGCGCAGAGGGCAAAGTCCTGCATGCAGGCCGCAAGCTGCTATCAACAGAAGGCCGCTTGGTTGATGGGAATGGCAAGCTCTACGCCCATGGCGTTTCCGCCTGCATCACCTTGGATGCTCCGGCACAAACGCTGCGATAGCGGCGGTGTTTAAGTCAGCACAACTTTTTCCACGGCGGATCGTTCAATCTCCGCCCAGTCATATTCCATGCCGAGGCCTGGTCCTTCTGGAACGGCGACGTCGCCATTGTTGTCAATGCAATCCAGTTGGTCTGAATAGCCGCCTTCATAGACAGGCAGCGACCATGCGTTCGGGCATTTCGGGTGAACGAGATTGACCTCGTAATAGTTAGTATTGCGGCACGCGGCCATTAGATGCCGCATGGCAGGGCCGCAAGAATGGACTTCTATATCCATGCCGAGCCCTTCGGCGGCGTAGGCTAGTTTGTGGCCGCCTGTGATGCCGCCGTCATAGTCTGGGTCAGCCCGGGCGAAATCTGTGGCACCGGCAACCATCATGTCCGTCGCTGTTTCCAGGTTCCGCACATGCTCGCTGATCATAATCGGCGTTTTGATGGACTTCTTGAGCATCTGGTGGCCGTGGATGGAAAGGCCGCCATCTGCGTAAGGGTCCTCGAACCAGTAGAGGCCATTGGCGTCGCATACGCGGCCAACTTCAATGGCATCTGTCAGTGTTTTCAGGTGGCAGGACGCGTCATACATAATCCGCATTCGCCCGCCGACACGCTTGGCGACGGCTTCGATCATGGTGGATTCTTCGCGAACATCGCCTTCATTCCAGCCATGCATTTTGAATCCGGTATAGCCCATTTCCAGGCACTGCTCGGCGAAGTCAGCATAGGCTTCGGGGCTGGAAAGGCCGTCTGCCGTCCTGTCGCCGTGGATAGTGCTGGCATAGGCAGGAAGTTTCGTCCGATAGCCGCCCAGAAGCTCATAAACCGGGGCGTTATAATGCTTTCCGGCCAGGTCCCAGAGCGCGATGTCTAAGCCGCCGATGCCAACTTCGCCCACATGCTTCGTGAGGCGACGGAGAGTCGTGTAGTTCTTTTCACGCTGCAAAGCAGGCTTGCCGATTAGCATCTGACCAAGGGCTGCAGACGCTGATTGAATGACCCGCGCCCGTCCACGCCCCGGCACATATTCGCCGACCACGCCGGTATCACCATAGATCCGAATAGCCAGGCGCGTTTGAATGCTGCTTTGGCCGGGCGTGTATGAAATGCCAAACCCGGACGGGTCGGAACTCATATTCTCGATCTTCACATCGAAAAGCGTGAGTTCGATGCGCTCAATATTCGGCGTGTTAGCCATTGTTTTACCGTCCGATATAGCGGGGCGCGCGTTTTTCGATGAAGGCGCGCGTGCCCTCCTTACGATCCTCAGAGGCGAGGGCTTGGTCCTGGCCCCAAGACTCGATTAGCGCTGCGTCAAAGGCTTCACGGCTCATGCCTTTGAGGACGGCTTGTTTGGTCAGCGCCATATGCTTCGTTGGTCCAGCTGCTAGGCGCGCAGCAAGCTCTAGCGTGCGCGGCATCAAATCCTCAGGGGACGTGATTTGGTTGATCATGCCAGCACGCTCAGCGGCGTCTAGATCAATATCTTCCGCCAAATAAAGCCACTCGAGTGCGCGCCCGTACCCAACCAATTTAGGCAGTGTCCAAGTGATCAAGTCATCTGGATGGATCGCGCGTTTCATCCAGATAGGCAGCAAACGGGCTTTGGTTGAGCAAATGCGCATGTCGCAGAGCAGCGCCAAACCAAGCCCGCCGCCAACAGCAACACCATTGATGGCGGCGATGGTCGGCTTCGGCATTTCAAGCAGGTCCAAGCACCAGCCGAAGCGCGGCTCATTGATGCCCGCAGGCCATGTGCGCTTGTCCTCTGCCGTTAAGTCCGCGCCCGAACAGAAGCCGCGCCCAGCGCCAGTGAGCACCAGGGCGCGGGCTTTGTCATCAGCTTTGACCTCACCCAGCACTTGCCGGATTTCGTGGCGCATTACTCCATCAAAGGCATTTAGCCGGTCTGGCCGGTTCAGCGTAACGACGACAACGCCGTCAGCACGGGCGTCGATATCGAGGGTCTGGTAGCCGGCATATGGGGCCATGGAATGCCCGCCGTCAGCTGATTTCCATGGCGATATCGCCTTCCTCAAGCACATCGCCTTCTGCGATGTTGAGGTCTTTGACTGTGCCGTCATGGGGTGCCTCATAGGGCACTTCCATTTTCATAACTTCCATAATGAAGAGCATATCGCCTTCCTTAACGGCGGAGCCATCTTTCACCAGGAGTTTCCATACGGTGCCAGCGGTTTCGAGTTCTACTTCAGTCGCCATAATTCAAAATCTTTCAGGTTTAGGGGCGGAGAGCGAAGCCCGAAGGGCCAAGCAATTGGGGTAGGAGAGGCTGCGCCCGGTCTATCCAACGGCAAAGCATGGGCCGTGTTTCGCGAGGGTCGATTAATTCATGTATCGCAAACGCTTCGGCGCGCGGGAAGGGTGACTGTTTTACAGCCAGCATATCTTCTAATTCGCGCCGTTTGGCATCTGGGTCGGCTGCAGATTCAATCTCGCGACGGTAAGCGACCCATACGCCGCCTTCGACGGGCAGTGGCCCGGTTTCAGCAGAAGGCCATGCGATAACATAGGCGTCTGGTCCATAATGCGCCGCCTGGGCGACGCCAAAGGATCGTCGCACCATAACGGAAGCCCAGGGCACGTTCGTCATGGCGGCTGTCAGTACTGCTGCTGCACCATGTCGGATCGTTGCCTGCTTTTCTGATTGCGAGCCGATCATAAATCCAGGCTCATCGATCAGGCAGATGATGGGAAGGTGGAATGTCTCGCAGAGTTCCATGAAACGCCGGGCTTTATGCGCGCCCTCGGCAGTCATGGCACCGGCTAAATGACGGCCATCATTGCCCCACACACCGACAGGCTGCCCGTTCATGCGCGCCAGGCCCATTATTTGGCTGCGGCCATACCCTTTGCCCATTTCGAAGAAGCTACCGATATCAAACACGGCTGCGATCACGCGGCGCATGTCAAACGCCCGCCTTCGGTCATGGGGGACGATATCGAGCAGCATGTCTTCCTGGCGGTCGACGGGATCATCAGTCTGCGTGACCGGTGGTAATTCCCATACATTCGACGGCATATAGCTCAGGAACGTTTTGATCTGCTCAAGCGCGGCTACTTCGTTCTTAGCCGCATTATCAACCGTGCCGTTGCGCGCATGGACCTTGGCACCGCCCAATTCTTCTTTGGTGAGCTTCTCACCCATGGCGCGGGCAACGACTGCAGGACCTGCGATCAATATCTGCGCGGTTTCTTCCGACATCACCGAGAAATGGGAAGACACCAAACGCGCCGCCGGAAGTCCTGCGACAGCACCCATGGCGGCAGAGGCTACGGGCACGCTGCCTAAGGTCTGTGCGACAGTTCGAAACCGCGGCGGATCGAAAACGGGTGCTGGCGGTGTCGGGTTCTTTTGAATGCCGACGCTGCCGCCCGCACCTTCATGCATCCGCACCAATGGCAGCCGATGTTTCAGCGCTACCGTTTCGGCATATACGCTTTTGCGAAAGCCTGCCGTTGTGGGGGAGCCGCCACGCATAGTGAAATCTTCACCGCCGACAACGACACGCCGCCCATCAATCTTTGCGAATCCCAGTACGAAATTGGCTGGCGTGAATTCAATCAGGTCGCCGGCCTCGTCAAACTCAGCGTCGCCTGCTGCACGGCCTACTTCGTCAAAGCTATCCGCGTCGATCAGCGTGTCGATCCGCTCACGGATCGTCAGGCGGCCCTTGGCGTGCTGCTTTGCGACAGCCTCTTCCCCACCTTGCGCCAATGCGGCGGTGCGGCGGGCATTCAGTTCGTCGGTTTTGTCTTTCCAGCTCATAGGGAGGATTTGACCTGCCGCGATTGCCGTCGTCAACTGATGCTCATGAACGAGGCTAGGGCCTCACCACTCGATATATGGGGAGATGCTTTATGGCGGGCATGTTGGAAGGTAAAATGGCGCTCATTACAGGCGGCGCTCGTGGCATTGGTCGCGAAGCTGCACTGTTATTTGCTGTCTCTTATACACATCTGACGCTGCCGACGAATAG
>CAJXVF010000047.1 GCA_913060845.1 uncultured Alphaproteobacteria bacterium
TTCCCTACCAAGGGAATCCCAAACGATTCAATCAAATCCAAATCCGCTCTAGAGGTCGAACTGGCATGGATTGATGCCCACGTGGATGGTCGCGCCTACGGCGTCGATGTGATTATCCCCGGCAATTACAACACGGAAGCGGAAGATTCCTTCGGCAAGATTGATCTGCATGATTTGATCCCGGATGAGCACAAGTCCTTCATCGACAAAGTGCTCGATGACGAAGGCGTGCCGGAATTGCCGGACGATGACCGCGCCCGCATTAATGATGAAATCGTTGCAGGCCGGGGTGCGATGACACCAGATGGCGCGCGTCGTTTGTTAGAGGTCACGTTCCGCCACCCCCAGGTCCGCTTCGTTGTCAGCGCGCTTGGCGCGCCGCCGCCAGATGTGGTGGAGAAGTTGCGTGCCCATGACATCACTATTGGCGCCATGTGTGGTCGGCCAAAGCACGCGGCACGCCATAAGGCGGCGGGCGTTGATGTGATTATCGCCCAGGGGACGGAGGCAGGCGGCCATAAGGGCGAAATCGCAACGCTGGTGCTGGTCCCCCAAGTGATTGACGCCGTGGGGGGCGAAATCCCGGTGATCGCTGCTGGCGGATTCGCGCGCGGCAGCCAGATTGCAGCCGCACTGGCGCTGGGTGCGGAAGGTGTGTGGTGCGGCACCGTATGGCTCGGCACGCGGGAGAGTGAACTGACGCCATTCGAACGTCAGGCCTATTTCGATGCAGAAACTGAGGATGCCGTGCGCCGTCGCTGCCGCACCGGCAAAACCGTGCGCATGTTGAAGTCTAAGCTTTCAGAGGTATGGGAGACGCCCGGCGCGCCCGAATATCTGGGCTCGCCATTGCAAGGCATCCTGTTCAATGAAGCGACGGCCCGCGTTATCCGGGCGGAGCGGGCGGACCTCTATTCCTTCCCCGCAGGTCAGGTCGTTGGCGCGATGAAGGAGGAGACAACCGTGCGTCAGGTTATGTACGACATGCAGGTTGAGCTTGCAGACACGCTGGAGCGGTTGTCCAAGACCAGCTTTGGCGGGTAGCCTTTGGGATATGAACGTAATTCTTTGGGCGGAAAAGGAGCCAGGGCATGACGGATAGTTTGAACGGCAAAGCGGCCATTACCGGTATCGGCGAGACGGAATATTCCAGGGGTGCCGATAAAAGCTCCATCGGCCTCATGCTCGAAGCCTCGCTCAAGGCGATCCTGGATGCAGGGCTGAAGCCGCAGGATATTGACGGCGTTATCCCGTATTCGCTTGGCCCCGTTGGTGAGGAGATCATGACCGGTTTGAACCTGACCGATGTTCGGTTCTCGGCCCAAACACCCATGGGCGGTGCCAGCCCAGTGGCGGCATTGCAATGCGCCGCTGCCGTGATCGCAGCCGGTGTGTGTAAGCATGTGTTGGTGGTGCTTGGCCGTCGTGGATCATCAGACTCCCGGGTCGCGAACCGCATCGCCGCCATGCCGCAGTTCCGACAGATCAGTGAGTTCGAAAACCCTATCGGCGCCATTGCGCCCGCACAGCTCTACGCGCCAATGGCCCGGCGCCATATGGAGCTTTACGGCACAAATGAGGACCAGTTCGCTGAAATCGCCGTCACCATGCGCGAACATGCAATGCTGAACGACAACGCCATCATGAAGAAGCCGATGACGGTGGAAGATCACCATGCCAGTCGCATGATCTCTGACCCTTTCCGCCTGTTCGATTGCTGCCTGGAAAGCGACGGCGGTACGGCAGTTATTGTTAGCGCTGCGGACCGGGCGAAGGATTCGCGCGCACCGGTGACCATCCTTGGTGTGGCGGAAGGCCATCCGGACTCCCCCAGCACCATCACCCAACGCCCGGACCTGATGACGCTTGGCCTCGCCAAGGCCGCACCGCGCGCATTTGAGATGGCTGGCGTCAAACACGCTGATATCGACGTGGCGCAAATCTATGATTGCTTCACCTATATGGTCATCTGTGAGTTGGAGGACCTTGGCTTCTGTAAGAAGGGCGAAGGTGGGGCTTATGTTGAAGGTGGGCGTATCCGACTTGGTGGCGAATTGCCAACGAACACCCATGGCGGGCTGTTGTCACAGGCGCATATCGCCGGGATGAACCATGTCTATGAACTGGTCCGGCAGTTGCGCGGTGAAGGTGGGGCGGCGCAGGTCGCGGGTGCTGAAATTGGCCTCGTCACCGGCTATGGCGATTTGGGCGACGGGTCTGTCGCAATCATGCAGAAGGCGTCCTGAACCATGAGCGAACCCTATTTGAAGCCGCTGCCAGAACCTTCCATCGACTCCCTGCCATATTGGGAGGGCCTGAAAGACCGGCGCGTCATGCTGCAACGCTGCACGGACTGCCGCACAATCCGGCATTACCCAAGGCCCATGTGTGGCGAATGTCATTCAATGGAAGTTGATTGGATTGAGGCCAGCGGCAAAGGCGAAGTCTATAGCTGGACCGTGGCCCATCATCCATTCCATATCGGGTTTAAGGCAGAGATGCCTTACATTTTGGCGACAGTTGAATTGGAAGAAGGTGTCCGTATCCAAAGCCAATTGCTTGATGTTGATCCAGCGGAGATGAAAATCGGACTAGCCGTTGAGGTCATCTTTGGCCAAGCGACAGATGATCTGGTGCTGCCATATTTCCGTGTCGCGAAGTAGGACGAGCCAATGCAGTGGAGCCACGAACATCTGGAACTGAAGCGCACGACCCAGCGCATCGTCGAAGAACACATCAACCCCTATGTCGATGAGTGGGAGGAAGCGGGCCGCTTCCCAGCGCATAAGGTGATGAAGGTTTTGGGTGATGCCGGGCTGCTCGGCATTTCCAGGCCAGAAGAATTCGGCGGGTTGGCACTCGATTATTCCTATGAAATCGCGTGCGTTGAAGAACTTGGCCACATCCAGGCTTATGGCATTTCCAGCGCGATTGGCATTCAGGCAACTATGTGTACGCCCGCTTTGGCGAAGCATGGGTCTGACGAATTGCGGCGGGAATGGTTGGTGCCAACCATTGCGGGCGACGTCGTTGGCAGTCTCGGCGTATCCGAAGTCGGGTCCGGGTCTGACGTGGCGAATGTGAAAACATACGCTCGGCGTGATGGCGATGATTACGTCATCAATGGCTCCAAGATGTGGACCACGAACGGCATGCAGGCGGATTGGATGTGCATGTTAGTCAACACCAGCCCGGATAACGGGCCGCACCGCAATAAATCATTGATGGTCGTGCCGTTAGATCTGCCTGGCGTGACGCGGCATGAGCTGAAAAAGCTTGGCTTGCATTCATCCGACACAGCCCAAACCTTTTTTGATGACGTCCGCATTCCGGCCCGTAATTTGATCGGGGATGAGAACAAGGGCTTTGGCTATCAAATGGCGCAGTTCCAGGAAGAACGGCTTTATGTCGTTGGCCGGTCCATCGGCCTGCTGGAAGACGCAATCGCAGACACCATTGAATATACGCGGGAGCGTGAGGCCTTCGGGAAGTCTATCCTGAACAATCAATTCGTCCACTTCCGCTTAGCGGAGATGCAGACTGAGGTTGAGGCCTTGCGCGCGCTCTTTCACGCCGCCGTCCAGGCTTATATTGATGGTGAGGACGTGACCAAGCTTGCATCTATGGCGAAATACAAGATGGGCCGCTTGGCGGAATGGATCCCCAGCGAATGCCTACGCTTCTGGGGTGGGCAGGGTTTCATGGCTGAAAACCGTATCAGCCGAACCTACCGGGACATGAAACTTGCTGCGATTGGCGGCGGGGCCAATGAAATCATGCTGCAGGTCATCGCTAAACGCATGGGCATGACCTGAGGCCATAGGCGGTTAGGCCAGCGTGAAGCCTTCATAGTTTTTCGCTGCTACGTCAGCACAGATCTCACGATACCGCGCCATACCGCCTGCATAGGCGAGGAACGCCCTGGGTTTTCCGGGCACGTTCGCGCCGAGATACCAAGATGTTTCCGCCGTCACCAATAGCGTCGCATTGGCGGCATCGTTAACCGTCTGCCCCCATGCGGCTGCGGCGTCTGACTGCGGCTCAATCCGTTCCAGGCCCTCTGCGCGCATATGGGCGATGCAATCGCTGATCCATTCTGCGTGTTGTTCAATCGCTACCGGCATGTTGGTCAGCACGGATGGGCTTTGCGGCCCGGTGATTGTGAACAGGTTCGGGAAACCTTCGACTTGCAGGCCGAGATAAGTTTTTGGCCCTGCCTCCCACACGTCTTTCAACGGGGTACCGTCACGGCCCTTTATATCGAGACGGAGAAGCGGGCCAGTCACACCATCGTAGCCCGTCGCAAATACGATCACGTCCAGCGGATAGAAAGCGTCTGCTGTCTGAATGCCATCCGCCGTGATTTCCTGGATCGGTGCCGAGCGCACATCAACGAGTGCCACATTGTCCCGGTTATAGGCCTCAAAATAATGGGTATCGATGATGGGGCGCTTGGTCGAATAGGCATGGTCGAAATTAGTAAGCTTGCGGGCTGTCTCCGGGTCTTTGACGGTTTCTTCGATTTTGCGTTTGACGAAATCGGCGACAACTTCATTCGCCTGCTTATCAACCAAAATATCCTGGAAGGTCGCGCGGAACTGCAGCCCGCCCCGCTCCCAGGCTTCCTGGTACAGCCGCTCGCGCTCATCCGCTGGCGTTTCATGGGTGCGCCGGTCTGACGGAAACCAGGGATGGCCGCTCAACGTGTTTTGCATCGTATCGCGAATGTCGCCCGCGTTCTCTTTAACGTGGCGCTTGAATTCTGGCGTTAGCGGGCCGTTGCGAGCAGGCACGGAATAGTTGGGCGTGCGCTGAAATACGGTGAGGTGGGCAGCCTGTTCCGCGATCACAGGCGTCGCCTGCACACCGGTTGATCCGGTACCAACCAAGCCAACGCGCTTGCCCGTGAAATCAACGCCTTCATGGGGCCAATTGCCGGTGTGGCGCCATTCGCCCGCGAAGCTGTCACGCCCCGGAATATCCGGCACGTTTGCAGCAGACAGGCAGCCGACCGCTGTCACCAGGAATTGGGCGGACAGGCTCTCGCCCGCCTCCGTCTCAACACGCCAAAGGCCAGCCGCGTCATCCCATGCCGCACTCGTGACGCGGGTTTCGAATTGGATGTGGCGCTTCAAGTCCAGTTCGTCCGCGACGTAATTGATGTAGCGCACGATCTCTGGCTGCTCGGGATAACGCTCAGACCATTCCCAGCCTTTGTAGAGCGCTTCGGAAAAGGTGAAGCAGTAGCCGTGGCTTTCGGTATCGCAGCGCGCACCCGGGTAACGGTTCCAGTACCAGGTGCCGCCAACCCCACCGCCCGCCTCAAGCACGCGGGCGTTCAGGCCGAGTTTGTCGCGGAGACAATGCAGTTGATAGAGGCCAGCAAAGCCAGCGCCAATAATCAGTGCATCAAAGTGGTCGCTGCCGCTTGTATCTTGCTGCTTGGTCATCATCCGCCCTCAATCAGAATTGTGTGCGAGGACACAATAGCGCTGATCTTTAAAGGCGGACACCCGTTAAGCGCCATGGGCTGATAAGGCCGCAGGCGCTTAGCGGGGCAGTCCAGTTAGTCGTTCTTATGGCCAGACATGCCGCCGGAGATTTCTTCCGTGGACTCGTCCGACAGTTCCTGGGGCAGGATCAAGTTCAGCGCGATTGCCAGGAAGGCTGCCGGAAGTAGGCCGGAACTCAGCAGCACGCGCGCCGTACCGGGCACATGTTGCAGCGCTTCTGGCACCAGTTGCAGACCAAGACCGATGGAGAACGAGATGGCGAAGATCACCATATTCCGCCGATTCCATTCAACATCCGCTAGCATCGATACGCCCGCCGCAGCGACCATGCCGAATATGACAATGACGCCACCGCCTAGCAATTCAATTGGCACTGTGGAGATGATCGCGCCCACTTTTGGCACGAACCCGGCGAGGATCAGGAAGATCGCGCCAAACGTCACCACATGGCGGCTCATCACGCCGGTCATGGCAACCAGGCCGACATTCTGGCTGAAGGAGGTGTTAGGCAAGCTGCCGAACACACCAGCGATAGCGCTGCCAAGACCATCCGGATATGTAGCACCAGAGATTTCCTCACTGTTGGCTTCGCGTTTGGCACCGCCTTTGGTGATGCCGGAGACATCGCCGACGGTTTCAATCGCGGAAACGAATGCCATCAGGCAGAAGCCCAAGATCGCTGCAAACGTGAACTCAACACCGAAATGGAACGGATCAGGCATTGCAAACGGGGCTGCCCGCCCGACATTTACAAAGCTCACTATCCCAAGCGCATAGGCAACGATATAGCCGACGATTAAGCCGAGCAGCACCGCCGCAATCGACATCATGCCACGGGTGAAGAACTTGATGCCAAGCGTGGTGGCGATAACGACCAGGGCGACGAACCAGTTTTGCAGGCTGCCAAATTCAGGCTTGCCCATCGCTGGAGCCCCGCCTGCAGCATATTGAATACCGACTTTGACCAGGGCGAGGCCGATCATCAGGACAACAAGACCCGTCACCAGCGGCGGCAATGCGAAGCGGATATGGCCAATGATCGTACCAAGCAGCGCGTGGAAGATGCCGCCAACGATGACACCGCCCATGACGGCGGCCATGGCGTCTACGCCTTTGCCAGCGACCAGCGGGATCATGATTGGCAGGAACGCGAAGCTCGTGCCTTGAACGACGGGCAAACGCGCACCGATTGGCCCAATGCCAATGGTCTGAAACAGGGTAGCGACGCCTGCGAACAGCATGGCCATCTGGATCATGTAAATCATTTGCGGGAAGTCTGGTGAGTTCGACCCGAACCCAAACCCGGCTGCGCCCGCGACGATGATCGCAGGCGTGACGTTAGACACGAACATCGCCAGCACGTGCTGGATCCCAAGTGGGATCGCCTGCATGAGCGGCGGCGTATAGTTGGGATCACGGAGTTGCTCCGGTGTCCCGATTGATGAGTTCAGCGCTATTTTACGTATCCCCTCTGTTGAGTTGTTATTTTTATTTTCAGCCGCGCAGCCCCCCGCTAACGCGACTGTCTCTTACTTGCCGCCAAACGGCTTGAGCCGCGCATGACGGTTGACGTCCTTGTAGAGCAGATAGCGAAAACGGCCCGGCCCGCCTGCGTAACAGGCCTGTGGGCAGAAGGCGCGGAGCCACATAAAGTCGCCCGCTTCAACTTCCACCCAATCCCGATTGAGTTTGTAGACAGCCTTGCCTTCCAGCACGTAGAGGCCGTGTTCCATCACATGGGTTTCCTCGAACGGGATCAGCCCACCCGGTTCAAACGTGACGATATTTACGTGCATGTCGTGGCGAAGGTCATCGGCCTCAACGAAGCGGGTTGTGGCCCAGCGACCTTGTGTATCCGGCATGGCGTTCATAGGAACGTCGTCCTCATGGGCGACGATGGCCTCAGGTGCCGGAATGCCGGGTGCGGCTTCATAGGCTTTGCGGATCCAATGGAAACGTGCGGGTGCAGCACCCGTTCCCCGTAATGCCCAAACCGCGCCGGGCGGAATGAAGACGTAGTGACCGGGGCGCAGTGCGTGGTCCTGGCCGTCAATCGTCAGCGCCAGCGTTCCTTCAACGACGAACAGCACGCCTTCTGCTTCGGGGTCAGGCTCCGGCTGGTCGCTGCCGCCGCCGGGCTGCACTTCCATGATGTATTGGGAAAATGTTTCCGCGAAGCCGGAAAGCGGGCGCGCAATAATCCAGGCGCGAGCGGCTTCCCAATGGGGCAGAACGCTAGTGACGATATCGCTGTAGACGCCTTTCGGGATGACCGCATAGGCCTCCGTGAATACGGCGCGACCCGTCATGAGCTCCGATTGCGCTGGCAGGCCGCCGGTTGGTGAATAGTATGAGGAGGCAGTCATGGCAGCATATCCTGGAGACGGAGAAGGGCGATCCGCTCGACCTGACGGCAAGCGGTTTGGAATTCAGTATCGCGGTCGTTCTGGATGCGGCGCTCAAAAGCGTCGAGGATTTGGGCTTTATTTAGGCCTTTGACCGCGATGATAAAAGGGAATCCGAACGCATCCACATAGCGCGCGTTCAAGTCCGTAAAGCGGGTGCGCTCATCGTCTGTCAGTGCATCAAGGCCAGCGCTGGCTTGTTCCGATGTTGATTCAGCGGTTAGCCGTTTTGCCGCTGCCCGTTCTGTTTCTGATGCTGTCGAACCATTACCCGCTGTCCTTCGCCTCCCAATATAACTGGGCGATTGCGGGGCTGATCTTCCTGATGGGCGTCACCATCCGCCATTACTTCAACACGCTGCACGCCAGGAAGGGCAATATTTTCTGGCTCTGGATCGTGACGGGCATCTTGTTTGTGCTGGTGATGTGGCTCTCTACGGCGCCAATGTTCCATCGTTTCCAGGATGACGCGCCGAAGGCTGCATTGACGCCAGCCCAAGAGAAATTCGCCGCCGCCAAAGATTTCGCTGCCGTTCAGGACACGGTGCTCGGCCGTTGCTCTATGTGCCATGCGCGCGAGCCATCCTGGGAAGGCATGCATTGGCCACCAAAGGGTGTGCGCTTGGAGACGAAGCGGGACATCATCATCAACGCCCAGCAGATTTACCTGCAGGCAGGCCTGACCAACGCCATGCCGCCCGCCAACCGTTCCCATATGGAACCAGCAGAACGACGCCTCATCGTTGCCTGGTACAAAGACGCGACGGGCGGCGCTTGACTACCTGCCGGGAATGCCGCTGCGGGCCAGTTCGTCAGCACGCTCGTTTTCGGCGTGGCCTGCGTGGCCTTTGATCCATTTCCAGCTGATCGTATGTCCGTTAGTGGCTGCATCTAGGCGCTGCCATAGGTCCACGTTCTTCACAGGCTTTTTGGCGGCGGTTTTCCAGCCATTACGTTTCCAGTTCGGCATCCAGCTTTTGATGCCGTCGAGCACATATTTGCTGTCGGACGTGAGGGTCACCTCGGTCGGGCGCGTTAAGGCTTCGAGTGCCGCAATGCAGGCCATCAGCTCCATGCGGTTATTGGTGGTTTCAGTCTCGCCGCCCGAGAGTTCTTTTTCGGCATCCCCATAGCGCAGGATGGCACCCCATCCGCCAGGGCCAGGATTGCCGCTGCATGCGCCATCTGTGAAAACTTCGACTGTCATAGTGTATGATCCTGATGCCAGCGGAGCTGGTCCCGTTGCTGCAAAGGGTCTTTTGGGGTTACGAGCGCATCCTCGCGCGGGTTTAGCCAATCATAGAGCCGCGTCAACAGAAACCGCATGGCGGCACCCTGAAGCAGCACGGGCATGGCCGCTTGTTCTGCTGCATTCAGCGGGCGGACGGATTGGTATCCCGCCAACATCTCTGTGCTATGGGCAGCACTCCAGCGGTTGTCGGCATCGAAGCACCAAGCGTTGAGGGTGATCGCCAAGTCATAGGCATATGCATCCGTGCAGGCGAAGTAGTAGTCGATCACGCCAGAAAGCATGCCGTTTTGCAGGAACATATCTGTCTCTTATACACATCTGACGCTGCCGACGAATAGAGAGGTGTAGAT
>CAJXVF010000048.1 GCA_913060845.1 uncultured Alphaproteobacteria bacterium
CTACACCTCTCTATTCGTCGGCAGCGTCAGATGTGTATAAGAGACAGTACTTATTATGCGCAATTTGGCGGACGATTTTGTAAGCCTTTTCATTGGATTCGGATCCAGAGTTCGAGTAATATACGCGGCTCATGCCTGGCATTTTCGCGATCAATTGCTCAGCGAACTTGGCACCAGGAATGCTGCCAGCGGAATTAGCAAAATAGTTTAGCTTGACCAATTGGTCCCGCACGGCGTCAGCGATGGTCTCACGGCCATAGCCAACATTGACGGTCCACACGCCGCCCGAAACCGCATCCAGATGCTCGCGACCAGCGGTATTCCATACCCGCATGCCTTTGCCTTCGATGATGATGAGCGGGTCAACGGTTTCGTACTTTTTATGCTGGGAAAGGTGATGCCAGACATGCGCTTTGTCGGCTTCGATGATTCGGCTGTAGTCATTCTCACCAACGCGCATATCCATGATCTTATTCCTTCCAGCAGGGTGGCTTCATAATCCGGTTTGAACCTGCCTACACCTAGCATTAAACGACAGCAACCGCATCCCAGGCGTCAGATTGGTTCTAGGGTGGCGACACGAGATGGTGTCCGCCTAGCAAGACTGTTGCTTGCTATTGTGGATTGGTGGAATGCTTTACCGCAATGCCATTATTAATATAGATGCTGCATATTAGAAGGCATACTGATTCATGCATATCTTACTAGGCCTCGTTTCATTGCTGACTGTTGTTGGCGGCATCATTTTCTGGCTGCGCATGGTGTCCCGTGCAACCAAGGGGGCCATTGAACTCACAGATGACGTGCGAGCCGCGTTCCGGCGCTTTGGGTTCACGGCCAAATCCCAAACGGACCCACTTGATGCAGTTGATGACCCTAGGGTAGCGGCAGTCGGGATTTTCATAGCGCTCGCCCGAATGGATGGCGCATTATCCAAGGAACAGATTTCTGGCATCCGTAATGAAAGCGCACTGCTATTCAATACGACAGATCATGAGGCCGAAGACCTAGCTGTGATCGGAAAATGGCTAGTCCAAGAGCGCAGCCCAGAAGAAGCTATCCGCCGTCTCACCCGGCACTTGGTTGGCCGCGTTTCAGCGAATGAGGCGCAGGCATTCATCCGTAGTGCGGGGGCTGTCGCGGCTTTAGAAGGCCGAATTGATGACGAGCAACGCGGTACGATAGAAATGCTACGCCGTGAGCTTCGTTAAGCAGATTTATCTAAGCCGAAGGTTTGGCTGATTGCGGTGCCGGATATTCCTCGTTGCAGCCGCCGCCGTGGATCAGGCTTTGACCGGGCTTGGCTGCCTCATTGGTCGTGTTAGTTTTTCCGGCACTCGCTTGCCCGGCCATAAGGCTGAAGCCAAGTGCCGCCGTGGCTACAATGAAGGTCTTAAACATGTGTTTTCCCCTTTGTTTGTAATGCCGTCTGGCAATAGTTTGCCCTAAATCATCGCGTCTGGCTATCCACGCGGCGATCTGCAGCGTTGACGGGGGCCGCGCGCTCCTGCAAACCCCCGCCCATGTTACGCATTACAGACCTAAATTTCGCCATTGAAGGCAAACCCCTATTTGAGGGTGCCAGCGCATTCATCCCCACGGGCCATAAGGTTGGCCTGATTGGGCGGAATGGCGCGGGTAAAACGACGCTGTTCAAGCTGATCCGCGGTGAATTGCAAACCGATGGCGGAGACATTTCTCTTCCCGCTCGCGCCCGCATTGGCGGCGTTGCACAGGAAGTGCCGTCAAATGAGGTCTCGCTGATTGATACGGTGCTGGCGGCAGACATCGAGCGTGCGGCCTTACTGGATGAGTCCGAAACAGCAACGGACGCCAACCGTATCAGCGAAATTCAAACGCGCCTGACTGACATCGATGCTTGGTCTGCTGAAGCGCGCGCCGCGACGATCCTGAATGGCATGGGCTTCAGCCATGCCCAGCAATTGATGCCCTGCTCCGCCTTCTCCGGCGGTTGGCGGATGCGTGTCGCATTGGCGGCTGTTCTGTTCTCCGAGCCTGATTATCTGCTGCTCGATGAGCCAACGAACTATCTGGACCTTGAAGGCGCGCTTTGGCTGGAAAACTATCTGGGTAAATATCCGCATACCGTCATCATTATCAGCCATGACCGGCAATTGCTGAACCGTGCCGTCACGAGCATTCTGCATCTCGAGAACCGCAGCCTGACCTTCTATTCCGGCCCCTATGATCAATTTGCCCGCCAACGGGCTGCCCAGCGCGCAGTTCAAGCCGCCCAGGCCAAGAAACAGGATCTCCGCCGGGCGCATCTACAAAGCTTCGTTGATCGGTTCAAAGCGAAGGCAACGAAGGCCAAGCAGGCTCAGTCGCGTGTGAAGATGCTTGAGAAGATGGAGACAATCCGCGCGCCAGAAGATGATGCACGGACCGTTTTCACGTTCCCAGAGCCTGAGGAATTGTCACCGCCTATTATCTCGACTGAAAGCGTTTCTGTCGGTTACGACGATAATGTCGTGCTTAAAGGCCTGAACCTTCGCGTCGATCAGGATGATCGGATCGCTCTGCTAGGCCAGAACGGCGAAGGCAAGACGACACTGGCGAAGCTTTTGTCCGGGCGCTTGAAACCCATGGGCGGGCGCATCACGACGGCACGCAAACTGCGTATCGGGTTTTTCGCACAGCACCAGGTCGAAGAGCTGATTGTTGAAGACACACCGCTCCAGCATTTGATGCATGAACGGCCGCAAGAGCCTCAGTCCAGGCTGCGCGCTCGGCTTGCTGGGTTTGGCCTTGGCGCCGATAACGTTGAAACGCCGGTTGGGCGCCTCTCTGGCGGTCAGAAGGCGCGGCTTTCTTTGCTGCTCGCCACCCTGCCCGCGCCGCATCTGTTGATCCTCGATGAGCCAACCAACCACTTGGACATCGAAAGCCGGGAAGCGCTGGTTGAAGCACTAACGGCTTACTCAGGTGCCGTTATCCTGATCAGCCATGACATGCATTTGCTTTCTATGGCGGCAGACCGGCTATGGCTCGTCAAAGACGGGGCTGTCCGCCCATATGATGATGATCTAGACGCATATCGGCGGATGCACCTGCAAGGGGCTGCTAAGAAAAAGCGAGATAAACCGCAAGCGGCCCCTGCAAAGAAGGCTGCAGCGCCGACGGCACCATCAGCACCCGCAGCGCCAATTGATCCTGTGGCAATGCGCCAGAAGGTCGTCCAGTACCAAGACCGAGTCAAAAAACTGACTGAAGCAAAAGAAAAGCTTGCGGCTAAGCTCGCAGACCCGCGTCTCTACAGCACCGAGCAAATCGGGCGCGCTGAAGGGCTGCAAAAGAAGTTCGCGGAAGTTGAGGAAGCGATTGATCAGGCGGAAACTCGGTGGCTGGCAGCGCTTGAGAAGCTAGAAGGCGCTGCCTGACGGATTATTCTGCTGCAATCGCAGGCGTTGGTAGCACCATCGGCCTTGCGACTGACCGGAAAATCTCAGCCTGTCGACGTAAAGTCCCGTCAGACATGCCCGGATAGCAGGGTACGACAACCAAGTTCATCAGCATGCTTTCCGCGATATGCGCACGAAGGTCTTCGCGCCCTTCTGGTGGGGCAATGGCTTCAGAGCGCGGCAAGTCACAAGCGTCAAAGCCTTTGAGGCGAAGCGCCTGGATGACCTCTGTGGGGTTCTCAACAATGGCTGGAAATACCCAGTAGTCATGATATTTGGCAGCACCTGCTGGTAAAACCGCATAATCCTTGAGCAAGTCACGCAGCAGCTTGCCCTGGCGGGTCCGTTCCGCGAGTTCCGCCGTTACATCCTGTGATAAGCGGCGGCGCATTAGCTTTAGCAATGCTGGTGAGCAGCGCATGCGGAGTTGCTTTGGCGTCTTCTGCTTCGCGACATCGCGCACAGCATTAGACATAGCCGTGTCGTAGTCCCGACCAAGCCAGCGGCAGACTGTTGCAACGGTTCCAAAGACAATGCGCGATGTTGCGATCTTAAGGACACCGAACGTCAATGCGCGCTTCACATGCGCCTTGTCTGCCTGCACCGGGTAACCCGCCTGAATTCTGCGCATTGTGGCCAATAAGCTTTCGTCATTGACCGTCAAGATGCCGCCGCCAAGGCAGGTTTTCGTTTTGATCGGGCCGAAACTGAACATGGCGACATCTGCCAACGGAGACCCACGATAGATGCCGTCATAGGCTTGGGCGCAATCTTCGATCAGCAGGATGCCCTGCTCTTTGGCGAAGTCGGAGACTGGTTGAAGGTCGAACCGCGCGCCAAACAAATGCGCGACCACGAATACTTTCGCGCGGCCGTTGGCAGCGCGAACTGCGGCATCCATGCGGGGGCGCATGTCGTCCAGATCAAGCTCCACCGGCACTGGAACCAGGCCAAGGCGTTCAACCGCGCGTACCATCTGTTTAACGTTGAGCGCGGAGAACAGCACCGCATCGCCTTCATTCAGCCGCCCGTCAGCCATCATGGCCTGTAACAGCAGGTCGAACCCGCTTCGGACGGAGAAACATGCGATAGCGTCGCCCTTGGGAGACCAGAATGTCTCCAAGTCTCGCTGCAGCACATCGACGTCGCCGCCGCGCATGCCTGATATGGTCGTATAGACGATATCCGACCAATCGACTTTCAGTTTGACCCGCGCCCACATGGGCTACACTCCACGCCGTTTGAAGCTGGTATTCTACAATGTCTCAGCCCGTTCCAGTAGCGCCTGCCCTGCGGCCTAATATCCAGCCTTCGATTGCGTGTACCTTTGAGTCATCAGGCGTGCCTGGCGCGCGAATGCCCTGCACGACCTGCAGCATGCCGAGCGCGCCTACCATGGCATCAAACGCATCGTCGCCCATGGGGAAGCCTTGCCTAATGACCGTCTGGGCCTCTGGCTGAAACAGCGCACCGAGCTTTAGGCCAGCGGCCAAAAGTGTATCGGCGTCTTCGGCGCGATGCTGCTGGTTTGTCTTTGCCTTCCCAGATAAGCACACATTCAGCCCGAACCACTCATAGACTTCCGCTGGATAGCTCTCACAAATGGTCATCAAGTTTAGGGTTGTTAGGTCGCTTAGTTTGCCGTCGAACGGCCATACTGCTGGTGGTGACGGGGTGAGCAAAGCTGGCTGCAAGACCTCCCGCCAGAATGATAGCGCCGCCTTCCCCACTTGCGCAGCGCCGAGCGTCCAGAACAGCGGTGTCGCCGCACGTTTGCCCTCCGCGTTGAAATCCACTCTGCGGCAGAGGTCATTCATTGAGCTTGCGCCAAGGCCTTGCACCAAATGCGCCTGCTTTGTGCCGCCAGGCCGTGCTGGATAGAAAGGCCGCCGAGGTCCAATCTCAGCAATGGTGAGCGCTGGGTTATAAAAGTCCTCCCAAGGCGATTTTCCCAAAGCTTTCAGGAATGGCAGAAATTCTTCGACTTGAGCTTTCTCGGCCCAAAATCTCGGCGCACCGATTGGCAGGTCCAGCCCGAGGAGCGATTTTCCACCGTCTGCTTTGGCCGTAATTCGGTCCAAGAGCGTTGATAGTTCGCCAACCAGTTCAGGCGCGTGTACCTGCCAGCCGTCTTCTTGCCGTTCAATGCAAACAAGCCAGCGGCGCTTTGGATTCACGCTCCAGTCCGCATGGACGATCTGGTTAATCGGAAAGGGTGTGGCAATTTCAATCTGAGGCATGGGCGGAGTCTCTTGGGCGGGCTCATCGCCGTCAACCTGCGTCCTGATTACGCGTTGCCTATACTTGGTTCATCCGGCATGTTGATTGCATTATTAGGCCCGTTCAGAGCAGTCGCCAGGAGCGAAAGTTATGGCCAAGACAGTTGGCGCGGATAACGCCGCCGCACCCCAACCCCGCGAGAATTTTCGCCAGAAGCGTCGGCGCTGGGTGAAGAAGTTCGGCAAGCGCTTGATCCGCACGCTCGCTGCCTTTTTGGGCAAGCAAAGCACCGTTGGCGATATGCCCGTCTTCCGCACTGAGGATTTTGACTGGGCAATGATGCTCCAGCAGAATTGGGAAACCATCCGCAAGGAGTTGGATGGCGTGCTGGCGGATCATGAGAAACTTCCAAACTTCCACGATATCTCCCCAGATCAAGCCAAGATTTCTAAGGGTGATAATTGGAAAACTTTCATCCTGTTTGGGTTTGGTTTTAAGGCAGAAAAAAACTGCGCTCGCTGCCCTGAAACAACCCGAATTCTTGAAGGCATTCCGAAGCTGCGCACGGCATTCTTTTCAATTCTGTCGCCCGGATATCACATCCCCCATCATCGGGGCGTCACCAAGGGTGTTATTCGCGGACATTTGGCGCTTATTGTGCCGAAAGATCGGCCCAACTGTTATATCCGGGTTGATACAACCAACTGTTATTGGCAAGAGGGCAAGACCCTCGTATTCGATGACACATATGATCATGAAGTGTTCAATGACACGCCAGATCGCAGAGTTGTGTTGCTGCTGGACGTTGACCGCCCAATGCGGTTCTGGGGGCGCGTCATCAACAAGGCGTTTATGACGGGCATTCGCTGGACGGCCTATGTCCAGGACGCCAAAAAGAACATGCTGAGCCACGAAGACAAGCTTGAAGCCGCTGTGGCGCGTGCTGATGGTCTCCATATTGACGATGATGAACCGCCGCCCGCTGATACGGCCAGGAAATAGATGTTTCGCATTCCACCGCTAGCGCTCCGTTCAGAGTCGCTGGCCGTTATCATCCTGCTGACCGCACTAACCGCCGTCACGCCGCTTTCCATCGATATGCCCCTGCCGGCACTGCCTATGCTGGCGGAGGCACTGAGCGCGCCAGCAGATCAGGCGCAGCTGCTGGTTGGCGTGTTCCTTGCAGGATTTGCCTGTGCGCAACTCATTGCGGGTCCGCTATCCGACAGGTTTGGACGGCGGCCCATTCTTCTGATTGGCCTCACCGCTTACCTAATCCTGAGCGCGGCAGCATCAGTCGCGGCCAATCTCGAAACCCTGCTGGTGATCAGATTGTTCCAAGGCATCGCTGCATGTGCAGCCCCGGTTGCTGCGCGAGCGATTGTTGCAGACGTCCACGAAGGCCCAGCTGCACAGCGTGCAATGTCGATCGTCACGGCGGGGATGGGGTTTGCGCCGGTGCTCGCTCCATCTATTGGCGCACTGGTGCTGGAGTTCACGGATTGGCGTGGCATTTTCTGGACGCTTACGGCGACAGCGTTGGCTTTGCTACTGGTCGTGTGGATGTTCCTCAGGGAAACCCGCCCAACAGACAAGATTGCTAGCCTCAATCTCGGCGTTCTGCTCCGACAGTATTTTGAAATTGGAACGGCGCGGAAGTTTCTGGATTACGCGCTGCCGTCGATGTTCGCGGGCGGCGCACTCTTCACGTTCCTATCGGCTGGTACATTCGTCCTGCAGGAAGAACTTGGCGTCACGACCCGGCATTTTGGGTTCATGTTTGCTGGCGTCATGCTCGGATTCGTTTCGGGTGCCACGCTGGCTGGAATTTATTCGCCGAAGTTGGGCATCGATAAATCCATCCTGCTAGGCCTCGTGTTCTCCACGATTGGTGGTGCTGTGATGTTGGTGCTCTGGGTTATTGGAATATCCCATTGGGCAGCGATTATCTTGCCGATGGCCTGCGTCATGTTCGGGATGGGCATTTTGAGGCCAAATAGTATTGCTGGCTCAATGGCTGGTTTCCGCCATGTTGCAGGCTCGGCATCAGCGCTTATTGGGTTCTTTCAGATGACAGCAGGCGCAACAGCGGGCTTGCTACTCTTGCTTCTGCCCTATCACCCGGGCGATGTCATGCCGATATTGGTCGCGACTTACCCGGCCCTTAGCCTGCTGGTTTTTGGGCTTATGCGGACGGAGCAAACAAAGACGCGTTGACAGGTTCGCCCGGGGTCGGTATTCACGCCGCTTCGATGCATTCGGGTTCGCCCAGTAATGCATTGCCCAGGTGGCGGAATTGGTAGACGCGCAGGTTTCAGGTACCTGTGGCCGTAAGGTCGTGGAAGTTCGAGTCTTCTCCTGGGCACCAAAGACTTTTCCGAAGGAAAAGGCACAGAGTTCGAGATCAGTCCTTTCGGCTTCAGCAACTACCCTGAAATCAGTCATTAAATATATCCCGTGCTAGGGATAGCTATGCTGTTTTAAATAAAGGGCTTGGGCGAATGACAAACTACCTCCATCAAGGCGATCTACCAGACGGTCTCGATTTTGGGGACGCTGTTGCGATCGATAGCGAAACCGCCGGCCTGCATCCAGTCCGCGACCGGCTCTGCGTAATTCAGCTATCGGCTGGCGACGGCGACGCCCACCTGGTCCAGTTCCCACGTCCGGCAGATGGTGCACCTGCTGACTATTCAGCACCTCGTCTTAAAGCTCTGCTTGCTGATGAGGGCGTTGAGAAGATCTTCCATTTTGGCCGGTTTGATATTGCTGTGATCCAGCGCGATCTCGGCATTCTGGTCTCACCAGTGTTTTGCACCAAAATCGCATCCAAATTTGTGCGAACCTATACGGACCGCCATGGCCTGCGCGATCTCTGCAACGAATTGCTTGGGGTTTCGATTTCAAAAGAGCAGCAGTCATCAGATTGGGGCGCGCCTGAATTGTCGGACGCCCAGGTTGGTTACGCGGCCAGTGATGTGCTGCACCTGCACAAACTGCGTGATGTGATGACGGCGCGGCTTATTCGCGAAGGCCGGATGGATTTGGCCCGTGCGACGTTTGATTATCTACCCACACGGGCCAACCTCGATCTTCTGGGCTATGAAGCAGTCGATATTTTCGCCCACAGTTGATACATATGATGTCACAGGCGTATGCGGATTGGCCGGGCGCTGACGAATGGATGGTTGCCAACTTAAATGGACGTCGCATTCAGACGGGCGCTTAGGAGCGAGAGAGCACGCTGGGGCAATGCAGAATGGGCGCGGAAACCCGCTAGCCCACGCATTGCGTCCGGCCTGCGTTGGGTGCTGCTCATCGCTGCCTGCGTGGTCCCGCTATGGATGGTCACAACGGAACCATCGCGCATCCGCACCTCCACCGCAGCATCAGATCGCGTGATGCCGAACACACTGGCGATGACCAGCCCTTCATTAACTGGCGCTTTTGCTGATGGTCGGCGCTATCAGATCGTAGCGACAACCGCAGCCATGCAGTCACCGGACTCCCCTATTATCGCCCTTCAGGATGTGCGAGCGGCCATGCAAACTGAAGAAGGCGGTCGGCTTGATATCACGGCGAAACAAGGCCAATTCAATCGGATAGAAAATCGCATAGCACTTGAAGGCGATGTGGTGGCCAATCGGTCGGATGGATATGAAGTGCGCAGTCAAACGGCTGATATTTGGGATGCAAACGGAGAGATCGCCGCCAAAACCCGAACGGAAACTGATATTTCCGGTCCTGAAGGTGCTGCCACCTCTGCAGCTCTAGACGCTCGGCCAGGCCTTAGGTCTATCCAATTAGTCGGGCCTGTTAAGGTTCTGTCTCTTATACACATCTGACGCTGCCGACGAATAGAGAGGT
>CAJXVF010000049.1 GCA_913060845.1 uncultured Alphaproteobacteria bacterium
GCTCGGAGATGTGTATAAGAGACAGGCCTGAAACAGTGTCAGCGTAACGCCGTCAAACAGGTCCGAAACCGTGTTGCTGGATCGCTCGATGACCAAATCATCTTTCGCAACACCTAGCGTGCTGATAAGGCCGCTAGAATCTTCCATATTGAAGGAGGAAGTACCAGAAATCTGCAAGGTAGACCCGCTGCCATCCGCACTGACGCTCGCTGAAATGCCAGCGGTCGAGAGCGTGACGTCGCCTGCAATGGCAGCTGCGATATCATCCATCGTGTCCGTTGCAGAATACGCCAAGGTGCCAATCAATGTGCCGGACGTATCGTTGAACGTCAGCGTCCCTGCCTCGCCAAGTGGCGTTACAGAATCTGTCTCCGCAGTGCTTGAATAATTGGCACCGTCGAGCAAGCCATCGGCGTGGAACCTAGCCTTCTGGGCGGATTGCAGTTCATTCGCAAAGCTCGCACCGCCTGATGTCAAAACACCCAGGTCTTCCAAGACACCATCAGGATCATTTAACGCGATATCCGTGCCAATGGTCTGGCCGGTTTCATCTGCCGTCAGTACAAGAAAATGTTCCGTAGCTGATGTGGAAATGATGCTGGCAGACACGCCAGTCGCATCATCGCCCGAGTTGGCGTTATTAATGCGGTCAACAATATCCGGCAGCGTATCTGTCGCAAGTATGGGAATAGTGGACCCTGCGATCTCAATATCGCCGCTAATGCTTTCGGCAGCCTGCCCTCGCGCAGTGCCGATATCGGCATCAAGTGCATTGAAAGAGGCGCTGCCAATTCGGTGTGCACGGGCCGTCTGCAACAGCTCGATCGTATGCGTGCCGGACGCAGCTTTTGACGTCACTGCGACGCCCATAAGATTGGCAGGGCTGGAAGCGCCACCACCATCTTCACGGCTGGCACTGGCAAAGGCCTGCTTGGCAGCGAACAAATCCGTTGATTGATCAAAGGATACCGCGCCATGCAGGCTTTGCAGGGATTCCTGCAGGCCGACCGTCAGCGAGCGCACGGTTTGCAGGGCTGTAAGCTTGGACTGATTGGTTTCAATCTTGGCTTCGAGCCGATCAATCGGCAAACGCTTGGCGGCGATGATGCCATCAACCGCAGCTTCAAAATCAATACCGGAGCCAAGACCAGAGAAGCTGATCCGCCCGTCTTCGCTAACCTGCAAACTGTTGAGATTGAGATCGACCATCGTCCCGCCTCACACCAATCCTGTTAATCTGATTAGGGACTATGGGACTTTGAAACTTAAGGTGAGTTTAAATAGATATAAGCGAATCCACTGCATCCGGCCTGCCAAGTGAATGGCAAACCGGATGCCTAGTCAGTTAAATCAGCCGCTAACACCCGTAGCCTTTGCCACGCCCGCCCCATAAGCCGGGTCGACCTGGGCAAACAACGCGATCTGTCGTTTGATGATGTCCTCTGGCGCGCCTTGCATCGCGGTGGCGATGTTGGCGTAGAGGCGGTTGCGGTGGGCGTCGTCGAAGAGATCGAACAACGCTTTTACTTGGCCGAAATCATCATTGCCGTCGCGGTGGTTATACCGCTCAGCATCGCCGTCGATCCGCAAGGGCGGTTCTTTGGCGGATGGCGCCTCTACCGGGCCGTTGAAGGAGTTTGGCTCGTAATAGGCCTCCGTATTGCCGGTTTTAATGCCGCCGAACACATTCATCTGCCCGTCACGGTGATAGTGATGCACTGGGCATTTCGGCTGATTGACCGGGATCGTATCGTAGTGCGTGCCAAGGCGATGACGGTGGGCATCCGCATAGGAGAAGATGCGCGCCTGCAGCATTTTATCCGGCGAGAAGCCGATGCCCGGCACGATGTTTGAGGGCGAGAACGCTGCGTTCTCAATCTCTGCGAAGTAGTTGTCCGGGTTCCGGTTCAACTCCATCACACCGATGTCGATGCAGGGATAATCTGCGTGCGGCCAGACTTTGGTGAGATCGAACGGGTTATAGGATGTCTTCTCGGCATCCATTTCCGGCATGATCTGAACTTGGACCTTCCAGCGTGGGAGTTTGCCGTCCTCAATCCCGCCATACAACGCTTCCTGATAGGTCTCACGGCTATTGCCGATCACGTCTACCGTCTCGCCATTGGTATAGTGCTTGTGGCCCTGTTCGGTCTTGAAGTGGAACTTGACCCAATAGCGCTCACCAGCGGCATCCCAGAGCGACAGCGTATGGCTGCCGTAGCCGTTCATATGCATGGGGCTGACGGGAATACCGCGGTCTGACATTAGGATTGTTACCTAATGCAAGCTCTCTGGGCTGAGTCACCAGAAATCCCACATGGCGGCGGCTGAACGCAGGTTAGTGGGCGGATGGCACTTCTGGGTGTGAATGAAATCCGGGAACTTCACCGGGTCGCGCACAAAGAAGACCGGCGTGTTGTTGCCGACCAGGTCCCAGTTGCCTTCTGGCGTATAGAACTTCAACGCAAAGCCGCGTACATCGCGTTCAGCGTCAGCGGCACCCGCCTCACCGGCCACGGTGGAGAAGCGCGCCAGCATTGGTGTTTCCGCACCTGGCTGCAGCACTTTGGCATTTGTGTATTTGGAGATATCGCCTGTGATTTTCAGCGTCCCCTGTGCGCCTCAGCCTTTGGCGTGGACGGCGCGCTCTGGAATGCGCTCGCGGTTCTGGTGCGCTAGCTTTTCGATCAGCTGATAATCTTGCATCAGCATCGGCACACGCGGACCCGCCGTGACAGAGTTCTGATTATCCGGGATCGGCGCTCCGGATGATGTGGTCATGGTCGGACGGTCGGTCATAGTGCGCTCCTTGGCTGAATGCGAATTAGAATAATTCTAATCTAATGAGCCCACATCAAAGTTCAAGCCCATTCACAAACAATTTCGTGATCATTCGTTTCGCAACGTGCAGAAGATCAGATTGTTCCCCGCTGGGTCACGAATGCTCATGTCATCATGGCCCCATTCCTGGGACTGAACGCCAGGACCGGCGCTCCTGTAGTTCTTTGTGTTTAGAGCCTTTGCATAGGCATGAACATCAGGCACCTAAATCCGAACGAACGTGCCTGGCGTGCCGTCGCCGAAATGCTCGGAGAGATGCAGAACGCAGCCGTCACGCTCGATCCCCATATACAGCGACGCGTCTGGGGCAAGGCGATGTTCGAATTGCACCGTGAAGCCTAGAAAGTCGATATAGAACGCGCGCGCCATCTCCTCATCAAACCTGCGAAGAATGGGGATGGGCGGTTGGAAACCTGTCATGGCAAGTGCTCCTCAGGGCGCACGAATGGCGGGGTAGCGCGGTGTTTAAGCCACCGCTAACATTCTCCCCAAACCCGATCCCCTGCAAGGAAGAATGCGCCTATGACCTGGCAACCCGAAATGGACGAACTTCGCCGCCGTGAGGCATTTGCTGAGCAGATGGGCGGGGCAGACAAGGTCAAACGCCAAACCGATGGCGGCCGCCTAACCGTTCGCGCACGCATTGACGCCATGCTGGACGACGGCACGTTCCATGAAACCGGCAAGATCGCTGGCATGGCGCAGTATGACGGCAAGAATGATCTTGAAAGCTTCATGGCGTCGAACTTCGTGTTCGGACGCGGCAAAGTGAACGGACGGCAAGTCGTTGTCGGCGGTGATGACTTCACTGTTCGTGGCGGCTCTGCAGATGCGACCATCAAAGAAAAGCACATCATGTGCGAGCAGATGGCAAACACGCTCCGCCTGCCCCTCATCCGCATCATCGAAGGTTCTGGCGGCGGCGGGTCCGTTAAGACGATCGAGACCACAGGCCGGGCTAATGTGCCAGGCGTTAAGGGCTGGGAATGGGTAGTCCGCAACATGGGCACGGTACCTAGAGTGGCACTAGGGCTTGGTTCCGTCGCTGGGCTGGGTGCTGCGCATATGGTGGCAGCGCATTATTCTGTCATGGTGAAAGAAACCTCGGCGCTGTTCGTTGCCGGGCCACCGGTGGTGAAACGGCTTGGGCAGGACCTGACCAAGCAGGAACTTGGCGGTTGGAAAATTCAACTCCGTGCAGGCGCTGTCGATGAAGCTGTAGATACCGAAGAAGAAGCCTTCGAACACGCGCGGAAATTCTTGTCCTACCTGCCCCAAAACGTTCATAACCTACCCGAACGCATTGAGCCGACAGACGACCCCGAACGCACAGATGCGACACTGATGGACGCCGTCCCCCGTGATATCCGCAAAGTTTATGACATGCGGAAGATCGTGCGGTCTGTCGTTGATACGGACTCGTTCTTCGAGATGGGCAAAATGTACGGTCGTTCCATCATGACCGGCCTCGCCCGCGTTGATGGATGGCCAGTCGCCGTTATGGCCAGTGACCCGCGCCATTATGGCGGCGGATGGACGGCAGACGCCTGCCGCAAGGTCGAGCGCTTCGTCGATATGGCGAACACATTCCACCTGCCCGTAATCTACCTTGTAGATTGCCCAGGCTTCCTGATCGGGCTGGAGAGCGAGAAAGCCGGGACCATTAAAGAAGGCGCCCGCGCGATGGCCGCTATTTGGCAATCGACAACGCCATGGTGCTCAATCCTGGTCCGCAACGTGTTTGGTGTGGCAGGGGCTGCGCACCAGAATGGTGGCCAATTCAATCTCCGCTATGCATGGCCATCTGGCCGCTGGGGTTCTTTGCCGCTCGAAGGCGGGATTGAGGCTGCGTACAGTGCCGACATCGAAGCAGCGGATGATCCTGCTGCCAAACACGCTGAAATCATTGAACGGCTTGAGAAATTGCGCTCGCCATTCCGCTCCGCTGAGGCATTCTGGGTTGAAGAGATCATTGATCCCGGCGACACCCGAAAAATGCTGGTAGACTTCGCCAACACTGCAGCCCCTTTAAGGGAAGCAGGTCCTTACCTTCACGGCATCAGGGGATAGAAGCGGATGATCGAACTCCACACGTTCCGCGCCGCCTTCGGGCAGCCATCCGGAACGCCATTTGGCGTTAAGGCTGCGATCCTGCTGCGAATGGCCGATCTTCCGCACAAGATCGTCTATGTGGATGATCCACGGAAGGCACCAAAGGGCAAGATGCCGCTGATCGTGGATGGCGCGCACGTGATTGCGGACTCGACCTTCATCCGCCATCACCTGGAACAAGCCCATGGCGCGGACTTCGATGCGGGACTAACTGCCGAGCAGAAAGGTGTCTCCTTAGCGTTTCAGCGCTTGGCGGAGGAACACCTGTATTGGTCCATCGTCGCCGCGCGCTGGCTGATTGATGATAACTGGGTGAAGCTGCGGGACATCTTCTTTGGGCCAATCCCGAAGCTAATCCGACCCATCATCGCCGGACAAATCCGCAAGAAGATGATCCGGGATATGCATGGCCACGGCATGGGCCGCCACAGCCTTGATGAGCAGATGCAGTTCGGCATCCAGAACCTTTCCGCAATCTCGGACTGGCTTGGCGACAAGCCTTTCATGCACGGCGATACACCGACGGCGGTTGACGCCAGCGTTGGTGCCTTCGTGGGAAACATCCACGGCGACAGCTTTGACTCGCCCCTTCGAGACGCTGCGCAAAACAATAAAACCCTGGGCGATTACGCCACCCGCATCAAAGCCCGTTACTATCCAGATAGAACTTGAACCATGATCGTTGATGTACGCTGCTACACCATTCAACCCCGTAAAATGAAGACTTACCTCAAGATTTTTGAGGAAGATGGCCTGCCTGTGCAGCAGCGCAACGGCCTGAAGTTGCTGGGCTACTTCGTCCATAGCGTTGGCCGGTTAAACCGCGTCACGCATATCTGGGAATTCGACAGCCTGGCCGATATGGAGCAGAAGCGTGCCTCCCGCGATGCTGATCCAGGTTGGGCCGAGTATCAGGCGAAAACTGATGGCCTCGTTCAGGCGCAAGAAAATAGCCTGACGACGCCGGCGCCCTTCTCGCCGATCAAGTGACCGACAAGCCCGTCCGCCGTTACGCGCCTTCCGTCCCCGGCAGACAAAGGCCTGAGCCAATCCGCCGCGACGCACCGGCTGACGGGCGTCCTGCCATATCCGCGCCTGAAAATGCGCCCAAGGTAGCGCCGCCAATCGGTGACGCTGCAGCGCCCAAGAAGCTGTATTACGGCTGGATCATTGTCGCCTGCGCTTTTGCGACATTGGCGATCGGCGTCAATGCGCGGACGGCATTTTCGCTGCTCTATCCAGAGATTCTTGCAGAATTCGGCTGGTCACGCGGCGAAACTGCCGGCGCATTCTCCATGGGCTTTGTATTCGCGGCAGGCATGGGGCCGCTCGTTGGCTTGTCGCTGAACAAGTTTGGACCGCGCATCGTCATGCCGACTGGCTCGCTCATGATGGCGCTGGGGCTTGTTGGCACGACCTACATCTCAGCCCCCTGGATGCTCTATGTCACGTTCGGCGTGCTCGTTGTCGGCGCATCAACAATCCTTGGATATATCGGCCATGCCGCGACTTTGCCCATGTGGTTCCAGCGACGGCGCGGGCTAGCTGTTGGGCTGGCGTTTTCCGGTGCCGGCGTTGGCGCGTTGCTGCTGATCCCACTTGGTGGCGTCATCCAAGACCTTGGCTGGCGCGAGGCATGCTGGGCGATAGCACTTGTAGTGATCGGCCTTTTGGCACCGCTAAACTTAATCGCACAGCGCCGCCGACCAGAAGACATGGGCCTGCTTCCCGACGGCGACACGGCAGCACGCCTTGCTGATGGCGCTCAACCAAAACCTTTGGGAGGGCCGACGCTCGCGCAAGCGATGGCCATGCCGTCCTTCTGGTTCATCGCTATCGCAGCATTTGGCATGCTCTGGTCTTGGTACGCGGTACAAGTCCACCAAACGCAGTATCTGATTGATATTGGTTTCGACGCTAACATGGCGACGCTGGGCCTTGCCGCCGTCGCCACCTTCGGTATCGCGGGCCAGATCAACGGCGGATGGATGGCCGATAAGATTGGCCGCGAATGCGCATGGACAATCGGCTGCTTTGGGTTCGCCGCCTGTTACGCCATCCTGATTTTCATGCGGGAAGCTCCTAGCCTACCGCTATTCTGGCTGATGATCGCAGCGCAAGGACTGCTGGGGTACGGGCTCACAGCAGTATTCGCCTCTGCCCCGGCAGACCTATTCCAAGGCAAGAACTACTCAACGATTTTTGGCGTGCTTAGCGTGGCTGCATCGCTTGGCGGCGGTGCGGGACCATACTTCACTGGCCTACTCCATGACATCTTCGGCAATTACGAAACCGCGTTCCTTGTGTGCATTGGCTGGAGTGCGGTGAGCGCAATTGCCATCTGGATCGCTGCGCCCCGCCGCGCCCGCCGCCGCAATGCTGAGGCCGCCAGTTGATGCTTTGGGCGCTGACGGCCCTACTAGCGTTCCAACTGGCGGGGGAAGCGCTGGTCGCGTGGCTTCAACTCCCTGCTCCCGGCCCTGTCGTCGGCATGGCGCTGCTGTTTATCGCGCTCATCATCCGTGGTGGCGCGCCTAAAGCTCTGGCTGAAACCAGTCGTGGCCTGCTAAGCCATCTATCGCTGATGTTTGTGCCAGCGGGCGTCGGCGTGACATTGCACTTGACCGTTCTGGCGGACTCAGGTGCCGTCATCGGCGTTGCACTGTTTGTCAGCACCCTTGCCGCAATCGCCGTCACTGGCCTCGCCATGACCTGGGCCATGCGCCTATCTAAGCGCAAAGGCAGCCAGGAATGAGCGACTTCACCGAAATCTGGGTCTACCTCTCATCCAGCCCGCTGCTGCATCTCACGCTTACGCTGATCGCCTATCAGATCGGTGATTGGGCTTATAAGCGGTCAGGTGGCTTGGCCGTGCTGAACCCTGTGCTCTTGGCCGTCGCCATGCTTGTCGCGGTTCTGCTGATTACGGATACGGACTACGGCACATTCTTTGAGGGTGCAAAATTCGTCCACTTTCTGCTTGGCCCGGCAACGGTCGCCTTGGCGATCCCGCTCTATAACCAGTTGGAGCAGGTGAAGCGCTCCCTGCCCGCCTTACTCTCTTCATTAGCGCTTGGTTCCGCGACAGGCGCTCTCTCTGCCATTGGCATTGCCTGGGCATTAGGTGCTGGCCCTACGGTGGTCGCGTCCATTGCGCCAAAGTCTGTCACCGTCGCTATCGCCATGGGCGTCTCTGCGGAAATTGGCGGGCTGCCGTCCCTCACAGCCATGCTAGTCCTGCTGACCGGCATCACCGGCGCGATGTTTGGGCCAGCATTGCTGCATCTGCTATGCGTCCGGGACAGCCGGGCGAAGGGCCTGGCACTGGGTGCGGCTAGCCATGGCATCGGCACGGCACGCGCCGTTCAGATTGATGAGACGGCGGGCGCCTTTAGCGGCATTGCCATGGGTTTGAACGGCCTTTTGACCGCAGCAATGCTTCCGCTGATCTGGCGCTGGCTTTTCTAGCCAGACCGGGCCACCATTTCCCAAGATGCATAGAAGGATGGCCGCCCCATGACCTACACCATTGTCGCCCGCTGCCCAGAAACGAACGCCCTAGGCATTGGCATCGCCACGTATTCGCTGGGCGTCGGCGGGTATTGCCCATTCTTGACGCGAGGTCTTGCTGCACTATCAACCCAAGCCTTTGCCAACCCAACGCTAGGGCCAATCGCCCTTGATGCACTGCAGGACGGCAGATCACCAGACAGCGTAATGCGCTCGTTGGCTGAGTCTGACCCAGGCTTCAGCTATCGCCAGGTCGCCATAGTGGGCGCAGATGGCGCTGTCGCCATGCATACTGGCGATACCTGCCGTGCCTATGCAGGCCACACCGTCGGTGACGGTTATGCGGCCTTTGGCAACGTGCTCGCGGGCGACCATGTTGTGGCAGCGATTGCGAAAGGATTCGAGACAAGCAAAGGCCAACGGTTGGACGAACGGCTGATGCTAGCGCTGGAAGCCGGGCGCGATTCAGGCGGCCAAGCGGGCGGCAATGGCGCACATCTAGCCGAACGATCCGCCGCACTGATCATACAGGGTGCTGACATCGTCGAGGATATCAATCTCCGCGTTGATCTTTACGACGATGCGGTGACGGAGCTTCGGCGCGTCCACACAGGCTACGCGCCCTATCTCGCCTATTATCAACTCCGCGCCCGCGACCCGAAGAATACACCCGCCCAAGATGTATGGGCGCGGGAGAATCTGGCATGACTGATCAAGTGCTTGTTGACGTTGAAGATGGCGTCGCAACTCTCACGCTCAACCGGCCAGACAAACTGAATGCTTTCACGGGCGACATGCTGAACGGCCTAATCGCGGCGTTGGATGATTGCGAAATACGGGATGACGTTGCTGTGGTCGTGCTGACGGGTGCCGGTCGCGGCTTCTGTAGCGGCGGCGATATTGGCGGCATGGGCGAAGGCCACGACGTACGCCCGCATGTCACCAAGGACCGCATCTGGCAAAAAATTCAAGCGTTTCCAAAGCGCTTGGCACGGTTCAAAAAGCTGTCTCTTATACACATCTCCGAGCCCACGAGACCTCTCTAC